>JAEYZB010000301.1 GCA_023428205.1 Bacteroidota bacterium
GCCCGTAGGGGAATCGAACCCCTCTTTCATCCGTGAAAGGGACGTGTCCTAACCGATAGACGAACGAGCCATTCGTTGAACGGAGCGCAAATGTATAACTATACTTTAATTTTCCAAACCCACTCGAAATTTTTCTGAGAGTTCTCTTTTTGCATTTCGATTTATAGAGGAACTGAACTGCTATTTATTCGAAAAAACTATTTTCGCGCTCACAAAAACAAAACTATGGCTTTGAAAACGATTGACACCATTTCATTTGCAGGGAAACGCGCCCTTATTCGTGTGGACTTTAATGTACCTTTCGATAAGCAATTTCAGGTAACTGACGACACACGCATTCGCGCAGCTCTGCCTACTATTCAAAAAATAATGAAAGATGGCGGAAGTATTGTGTTGATGAGTCATTTGGGGCGTCCTCTGAAAAAACTGAACGAAGACGGAACTGTAAACTATAATAAGCACTCATTGAAACATGTGCTACCTGTTTTGGCAAAATTGTTGGGTGTAGATGTGAAATTCGCGGCTGATTGCGCAAATGATGAGGCTTTTGCGCTTTCTTCCAATTTGAAAGCGGGAGAAGTGCTATTGTTAGAAAATTTACGTTTTTACAAAGAAGAAGAAAAAGGAGACGCGGCTTTTGCAGAAAAATTGGCGAAGCATGGAGATGTTTATGTAAACGATGCATTCGGGACTGCACACCGCGCACACGCTTCTACCACAATTGTGGCAAATTATTTTTCACCGGAAAATAAAGTCTTCGGCTACCTAATGGCTGCCGAAGTTACAAACGCATATAAGGTATATGACAATGCCGAAAAACCATTTACCGCAATTATTGGTGGAGCAAAGGTTTCTGACAAGATTCTGATTTTGGAAAACCTGCTGAATAAAGCCGACAATATTTTGATTGGTGGTGGAATGGCATATACCTTTTTGAAAGCATTGAATAAACCAATCGGTAAATCATTGTGTGAAGAAGATAAATTAGATGTCGCACTCGAAGTTTTGAAGAAAGCGAAAGAAAAGGGCGTAAAAATCTACTTACCAAGCGACCACGTTGTAGCCGATAAATTTGATGCGAATGCTGAAGCGAAGAGCGTAACCATTGAGGAAACTCCTGCGGAATGGCTCGGTTTAGATATTGCTGGAAATTCCATCGCGGAATACGTATCTGTAATCTTGAATTCTAAAACCATTTTATGGAACGGACCGATGGGTGTATTTGAGTTTGAGAAGTTTCAAAAGGGCACGGTTTCTATTGCCAATGCGGTAGCTGAAGCTACGCAAAAAGGCGCGTTCTCTCTCGTGGGCGGAGGCGACTCTGTAGCTGCAGTCAATCAATTCGGATTAGCTGACAAAGTAAGCTACGTTTCAACAGGCGGTGGCGCATTGCTCGAAATTTTTGAAGGCAAAATACTACCCGGAGTTCAGGCGATTTCTTAAATTATTGACAACCGGTAACTGCAATTCCCGGAGTTTTCACCCAATTGCTGTAGTGCCACGCTCGATCGCGTAAAAGAAACTCGTAATATGCCGTATCTGTACAAGGTTGCGAACTACATACTTTTTTACAGGCAGCGGTAATTGTTACTACAATCTGACCGCGAATCGCTTCTTTACCTTTGGCAGGTGCGTAATATGCCGTTTGTGTAAACTGTATACACGAATCCCGTAAATCCCGATAAAATAAATTGAAGCCGGGATTCGTGATAATCACCGAATCAGGCGTAACACAAATCGTGTCGTTGCGAGGGACAGAACCGCTGCTCACCCCAATATCGCCATCGCCATCCGTAAAATCCATCGTAATCGTAAATGTATCTAATCGCTCAACTGTCTGCCTACTGAAACTCGCAAACGTCAAAGCGGGAGTTTCCGGAAAGTGCTCTTTCGGTACAGTACACGTACACAACATTAGAAGTCCGACCAAGAAACACCAATTAAATATCTTCATTTCACGAAAGTATGAATAATTTTGAATGACAGAATATATAGAATAACAGAATGGGAATTTGTATTTCATTATAAAATTGTCTCATCGTCAAATTATCAAATTAAGTAGCTTTGTCTCATGTATCAGTCTATAAATCCGTACAATAATTCGCTATTGAAAGAATATGCCTTTGATGCTTTCCCTGACTTGGAAGTATCGGTAAAAGCACAACAGGAATGGCGAAAACACAGCATTTCTGATCGTGGAATATATCTACAAAAAGTGGCGGACTTACTTCGCAAAAACAAACAACAATATGCGGAAATTATCACCGCTGAAATGGGAAAACCGGTGCGTGAAGCCATTTATGAAATTGACAAAACATTGACCGCTTTCGATTATTATATTGCTAATGCTGAAACTATTTTAGCCCCGAAAAGCGTTAAATCAAACGCTTCTAAAAGTTATATCGCGTTTGAACCATTAGGTGTAATTTTCTCCATTATGCCTTGGAATTTCCCGTTTTGGCAAGTGTTTCGTTTTGCTGTTCCGAGTTTGATGGCAGGCAATGTAACCGTGCTGAAACACGCACCAAATGTTCCTCAGTGTGCGAAAGCGATTGCCGGCTTATTTGAAGAAGCAGACGTTCCTCAATATTTATTGCGCTCCTATTTTCTTTCCAACGAAGATGCCGCAAAAGTAATTGCGAGTCCGCATATCTCGGGAGTTTCATTTACAGGAAGTGACACCGCAGGCGCGATTGTGGCGGGTTTGGCGGGCGCGAACTTAAAAAAAGCAGTAGTGGAATTGGGAGGAAATGATCCATTTATTGTGTTAGATGACGCGGATTTAGATTATGCCATTTCGGAAG
>JAEYZB010000303.1 GCA_023428205.1 Bacteroidota bacterium
TTACCCGTCAAATCTGATACATTTGTGAAGATATTGTTAATAGAAAATGATTAAAAAGAAAGTTTACATTCACCAGGAAGGGCACCAATTGATTCTTATTGTTGGGCTTCTTTTGGTACTTATAAATGCTCCGCTTGCAATTGTTGTAAAAAGTGTGTTCCTATCCATTTTGATGGCCGGCTTGTCATTGTTCCTGCTGTTTATGGTGGTTTATTTTTTCCGCATTCCACATCGCGAAATGTTGGTGGAAGATGGGAAAATCATTGCCCCTGCTGACGGTAAAGTCGTAGTGATTGAAGAAACTCACGAAGGCGAATACTTTAACGACAAACGCATTCAGGTTTCCATTTTTATGTCTCCAACAAACGTTCACGTAAACCGAAGCCCAATCAGCGGCTCGGTGGCGTACCAAAAATATCACTCCGGTGATTATTTAGTGGCGTGGCATCCAAAATCAAGTGAGCAAAACGAGCGGAATACAGTCGTAATTGAAAACGACAGTATAGAGGTATTAGTTCGCCAAATAGCAGGAAAGCTGGCGCGGAAAATCCGTTATTATGTTTCAGAAGGTGATAATATTTCACAAACCAACGAATTTGGATTCATCAAATTTGGCTCAAGAGTGGATTTGTTTTTACCTTTGGGCACAGAAATCAATGTTGATTTGAAACAAAAAGTAAAGGGCGGTGTGACGGTAATCGGTACAGTGCCCTGCACAAAAGAATCTTAAACAATAAACAACAACTATGAAAAAGGTAATTTCAATCGGACTAATGTCATTCTTTATGTTTGCTGCAGTAGCAACTCCAAACAATGACGAAAAAGCAGCGGCTAAAAAAGACGTTCCTGCTTGTTGCGCAAAAAAAGATGCAGCTTGTTGCAAAAAAGGAGAGGATAACAAAACGGCATCAGCAACTCCTGCTTGTTGCAAAAGCAAAAAAGCAGAAAACTGTGACCACGCTAAAAAAACGGAATGTCACAAAGACGCAGCTAAAGAAGCGCCAAAAAAATAATTCGGTAACGAATCAAATTAAAAAAGGGAAACAAAGTTTGTTTCCCTTTTTTGTTGACCCTTGCTTTTTAGTTTTCCTTAAAAAAATAGCCAAAGCCCTGTTTTGTTTGAATATACTTGTGTTCAAACGGCTTATCAATTTTGTTTCGCAAGAAACTGACGTAAACCTCCACCGTATTTGTTCCCGTGTCAAAATCTATCCCCCAAACCTGTTCGCTGAGCTGCGCTTTGGAAAGTACTTTCCCGTTATTACGAACTAACGCTTCAAGTAACGCAAACTCACGGGAAGTCAAATTTATGGGTATGCCGGAGCGAGTTACGGACTTATTATCTAAATCGATAATCAAATCTCCTACAACGATTTTTTCATTTTCCTTTACCGACTCCGCTCCTCTTCGTTTCAAAAAAACATGAATACGCGCCAGTAACTCCTTTACGTGAAACGGTTTTACAATATAATCGTCAGCCCCTTTAGTAAACGCTTCCATTTTATCATCTAACTCGCCCATGGCTGTAAGCATAATGATGGGCACTTTGGCATCTATCTTCCGAAAAATTTGACACAGCTCATATCCGTTTTTGTACGGTAAATTTATGTCGAGCAACACCAAGTCAAATTTGCGCTGCTTGAAAAGCAATTCCGCCATTCGTCCATCGTGCGCAATCTCCACATCATAACCTTCTCTCTCCAATTCTTCCCGCAATGTTTCCGTTAACTTCACTTGGTCTTCGGCTATCAAAATTCGTTGTGAAAGCTCCACTATATCGTTATTTTAAAACTGCAAAGGTTGAAATGTTTTACAGAAAAAGTAATTAAAAGGACGTTAAACTTGAACAAACTCCTATTGACAAAAAAGGTTGGCATTTCTGCCAACCTTTTACTTATGATATATTCATTTGAATTTTCTTTTGAATATCCGCTACCTGCTCGCGGAACTCATCGTCTGTGTCAATCAGGTTTTGCACCGCTTGGCAAGAGTGAATCACCGTAGAGTGGTCACGTCCACCAAAGTGTTTACCAATCATTTTCAGTGAATTTTTCGTATAGTTTTTCGCCAAGAACATCGAAAGCTGACGCGCTTGCACAATCATACGTTTGCGCGTTTGCTCTTTCAAATGGTCAATCGGCACATTATAGTATTCGCAAACCGTTTTCTGAATGAAATCAATAGATACTTCGCGAGAAATCGTTTTGACAAAGTTCTTGATGATTTTTTTCGCCAAGTCCAAATCCACTTCTTTGCGGTTCAACGATGCTTGCGCCAACAATGAAATCAAAGCCGATTCCAATTCACGAACATTCGTATTAATGTTATATGCCACAAACTCTACGACATCTTGCGGAAGCTCGATACCATCTTTGTACATTTTCTTTTCCAAAATCGCAATGCGCGTTTCAAAATCAGGCACTTGTAAATCGGCATTCAATCCCCATTTAAAGCGAGACAACAAACGTTCTTCTACGCCTTCCAAATCGCGTGGTGCACGATCGGTCGTCATCACAATTTGTTTGCCGTTTTGGTGCAAGTGATTAAATATATGGAAGAATATGTCTTGCGTTTTTTCTTTGTTGCTGAAAAACTGTACGTCATCCACAATCAACACATCGACCAATTGATAGAAATGTACGAAATCATTTACCGAATTGTTTTTTACGGCATCAATAAATTGTTGCGTAAATTTTTCTGAAGGCACATATAATACGGTCTTGTTCGGAAAATTATTTTTCACTTCGTTACCGATAGCTTGCGCCAAGTGCGTTTTCCCTAAACCGGTACCACCATATAATACTAATGGATTGAAAGCCGTACCGCCCGGTTTTTGAGCCACCGCATACGATGCCGAACGCGCCAAGCGGTTGCAGTCTCCTTCTACATAGGAATCAAAATTCAATGCTGCATTCAGTTGCGAATCAATGTTCATTTTTTTCAAGCCCGGAATCACAAACGGATTTTTAATGGAGTTGCCTTGTAAAAACAAGGGCACACTTACCTCTGGATTTTCACCAAAGCCTGTTTTGTAATTAGGGTAATCCACCGTTGTAGGTTTCTTCTGGCTGGCGCTCGAGCTGTTCTCTACTACAATACGATATTCCAGGCGAGCATCTTTACCTAACTCGCGTTGAATAGTTTTACGCAACAACGCTACGTAGTGCTCTTCTATCCATTCATAGAAAAATTGTGTAGGGACTTGGATTGTCAGCACATTGTCCTTCAACTCCACAGGTCTTATCGGCTCGAACCACGTCTTGAAACTTTGTTGAGTAATGTTGTCGCGAATGATTTCTAAACAAGCATTCCAAACTTCTAGTGCCGATTTTTCTCTCATCTTCTTTTTGCTTTTGGTATTAGTGAACAATTATCTGAACGTTTTCCGTTCGTGGTGTGAATATGTAAAAATGCACGTTAGAAAAAAATTTTTTTTCGATTGTTTTTCTACTTTTTTTTTCAGGGGGTGGCAAAAAAAGTTTTTATGAAAAAAACAACTCTTTTCGAAAAAATTTATTCAGCAAACGACCCATTTTTGCAGAAATTTTTAGAGCATTTTTTTTGTGCTTGTACTCTTTTTTTCTATTACACGAATAAGACCAATTCATTTCGATTTTCCTTTTTTTTTGTTTGCAGCACTCACTCAACGCATCTTTACCGAGACTCTATCATCTTTATTTCCTGTTATACTTTTGTGTTCTTCAAGATATTCCAAAATCGCATCTCGCAATAACTTCATCGTGCTCGTTTTTTTCACCCATTTCAAAACATACGGCTGACTGCTTTCATTCGCCCAATAGTCACTGAGTGCAAGCGTATAGGTTTTCGTTTCATCAAATGGCATTCCTGAAATTTCCACATTTTCTGCTTTTTGACTGTTGATAACATAGCGTACGCCCGCAATCGGAATACCGCCACCGCTCGCCATATAGTCAAATAATTCTTTGGCACTTTTTCCATCTAACTCCAATAATACGATCTCATTATCGCTCGGAATCATTTCATAAATATTCTCTACTGTAATATTTCCTTGTGGCAATTGCGGTACATAAATTTCATTCCAATGCAAAACCGCAAAGTCCACCGGTTCTTTCGAATAGCTTTTAGCTTTCGCAAGCAGCGCATCTGCCAATAAATTCCCAAGTTCCGATTCGCCAATGCGTTTGGAAATCGTTTTCGTGTTGTACGCAATGACATGCGTCTTATCCCGCAGTTTCTCTGCTTGCAGTTTTTCTGCATGGCGTGGACTGCTACAAGCCGAAATCAGCAACACTATTATATATATGTACGGATTTTTGCGCACGGGTTCAATTGTGTGGTAAGGATAATAAAAATGATTTTTTGTGAGTACATAATTTGCCTATTCGTTTTGATTAAAGAACTTCGTGTTCTAAAATAAAAAATATGGCATCGCTTAAACAAAACATACTCCGCTTTTTATATCCTGTAATTCGCAAAGTCTTGAGCAACAAAAACGGAAAAGTATTCAACAACGACAAAGACGTTTCTCCTAAAGAACCGTTCTACGCGCAAAAAGCAACCTTGAGCAACGGCAAAGATTTGGACTTCTCGACTTTTTCGGGAAAGAAAATTCTTTTGGTGAACACCGCTTCCGACTGCGGTTACACAGGACAGTATGCGGAACTGCAAAAGCTGCACGAACAGTTAGGCGATAAACTCGCGATTGTTGCGTTTCCTGCAAATGATTTTCAGGAACAGGAAAAAGGAAGCGACAAAGACATCGAACAATTCTGCCAAATCAATTATGGCGTTACATTTCCGCTTGCGAAAAAAGGAGTGGTCGTAAAAAACGAGCAGCAACAACCGGTTTTCAAATGGCTCACCGATGCCAAACAAAATGGATGGAACGATCACGCACCCGATTGGAACTTTTCAAAATACATCATTGACGAAAAAGGGAATCTTGCTCATTATTTCGGACCATCTGTTTCGCCATTGGATGATGAGTTTATGAAAGTTGTGAAAGACTGATTTGCAAATCCTATTTAAAAGAAGTACATTAGCTTCAAAAGAAAGCAATATGACAACCGCTACTATTAGAGAAAAATTAGCAGAATACTTGAAAGTGGCTGACGACAAAAAAGTGAAAGCAATATACACGATGGTAGAAGATGAAATTGCTACGGCTACTAACGATTGGGACGATGCTTTTGAAAAAGAACTGAAACACCGTAGCGAAAGTTTTCAGAATGGAACCGCGAAAACTTTTTCGTGGGAAGAGACGAAAACCGCAGCAATAGCCAAAGTGCAGTCTAAAAGAAAATAGCAATGGCTTATCCTTATCGCTTACATCAGGCAGCGCATGAAGAATTTATCAACGCCTATGAATGGTATGAAACTCGGCAGCAAGGATTAGGCGAACGATTTATGAAGAATGTAGAAAAAACATTCGAGCAAATAAGCACACACCCCGAGTATTTCAGCAAACGAAAAGGAAATTTCAGAGCAGCAAAAGTGAAAAGTTTTCCTTTTTTAGTTGTGTTTGAGTTTTATCCACGCAAGCAGTTTATTCATATTGCGGCTATCTATCACGGCAGACGAAAACCAAGCACTAAATACAGGAAATTGAAACGATGACATTAAGACAACTTCATCATTGACGAAAACGGCAATTTGGCGCACTATTTCGGACCATCTGTTTCGCCATTGGATGAGGAGTTTTTAAAGGCTGTGAAATAAAGAACGACATTTTATCGACATTGTATTTTACATTCGAGTTATGAGCAGAATCTTATTGATGGTATTCTTTTTATCGTTGTATCTCAAAACTTTTAGTCAAGAAAAGAAAGTTGATTGGAGAACAGTTCAAGTATTTGAATTTATTCAAAGAGGCGTTCCCGACTCATTTGAAATATGTGGTGGTGAATGGTTTGTGGAAGGCAATGCAAATACATTAGCGGAGTTAGACACTTACGAATTGCAAACAATAAAGAAACAAGTTGCAGATTTTGGATGCAATTTCGTGTTTGTTGATGTTAGAAAAGTTTACACACCTCGTAAAGGACAATTGTACATCCTCGGGCTAAAGAAAAAAGAGTAGCATCACCCTAAAAAAAATTACTCGCCATTCCTCTTACAATTCTATCGTCCGCATAAAATCCACCGTATTCTGAATATCGTCATAAATCACGCGGTCTTTGTCGTAGAACGGCACAATTTTTCGGTAATCTGATTTGATTTTTTCGATGAGTGGCGAACTTTTCAAAGGTTCACGGAAATGCAAGGCTTGCATCGCGCACATAAATTCTATCGCCAACACTTTCTCGATGTTGTACACAATTTTGTAGCACTTCACGGCCGCATTCGCGCCCATACTCACGTGGTCTTCCTGTCCGCCCGAACTCGTAATACTATCCACAGACGCAGGTGTAGCGAGTTGTTTATTCAAACTCACAATGGAAGCAGCCGTATATTGCGGAATCATATAACCCGAATTCAAACCTGAATCCTGTACCAAAAAAGGCGGCAGTCCTCGGTTTCCACACGTCAGCTGAAATGTTCTGCGTTCAGAAATACTTGCCAGTTCACTCATCCCGATACTCAAATAATCGAGCGCGAGCGCCAGCGGTTCTCCATGAAAATTCCCACCCGAGATAATCAAATCTTCCTCTTCAAACACCAACGGATTATCCGTTACAGCATTGATTTCTTTTTCAAAAACATCTTTCACGTGTTGAATCACGCTCTTCACCGCACCGTGCACTTGCGGCACACAGCGAAACGAATACGGGTCTTGCACATTGTTTTTCGGTTGTGCCGCTATTTCAGAACCCCTCAAAAAAACGAGCACGTTTTCGGCACTTTCTTTTTGTCCTTGGTGGTTGCGGATGCGCTGAATAGCCGGATGAAAAGGTGTCGTCTGCGCATTAAATGCATCAATGGAAATCGCGGCTGTAAAATCCGCCAAACGTTCTACGCGGTCACTTTCCATAACGCTGAAACAGCCCCACGCGCTCATAAATTGCGTTCCGTTGAGCAACGCCAAACCTTCTTTGGCAGCGAGTTTCATCGGTTTCAATCCTGCTAATTGCAACGCTTTAGCGCTATCCATTTTTTCGCCTTTGTAACGAACGCTTCCCAATCCCAACAAGGGCAAACTCAAATGCGCCAATGGCGCCAAATCGCCCGAAGCACCGAGCGAACCAACTTCCCAAATCACCGGAATTATATCATGATTGTAGAATGAAACTAACTGTTCAATAATTTCCAATCGCACACCCGAATATCCCAGCGACAACGATTTAATCTTCAACAACAACAACAGTTTCGCCACTTCGGGCTTTACTTCATCGCCCATTCCGCAAGCGTGGCTCATCAC
>JAEYZB010000184.1 GCA_023428205.1 Bacteroidota bacterium
CCTGCTGTAGCCGAAGAAATAGCAGTAGCGCGCGATTTAGCCGTATTAGAATATGCAAAAGGGAGACTTCATTTATTAGACATTTCACTGAAAAAATCGGTGGAACTGATTAAAAATGCGAAGAAAAAAGGGCTGCCGGTGACGGCTTCCGTGAATGCTTACAACTTGCTTTTGACGCACGAAGCCACTCGCAGTTACGACACGAATACGAAAGTAAATCCGCCTTTGCGCGAGCAACAAGACATTGTCGCGCTTATCAAAGGTATTGAGGACGGAACGATTGATACCATTACATCGCAACACAATCCGCAAGACGAAGAATGTAAAAAGTTAGAGTTCGATAAAGCGGATTTTGGAATCATTGGTTTTGAAACTTTGTTTGCAATCGCCAATTCCGTTCTGACACCGAAAATCGGCATTGAAAAAGTAGTTTCGCTCTTGGCTGAAAAACCTCGCCAAATCTTAGGCTTACCAATTCCTGAACTGAAAGAAAATGCAATAGCAGAATTTACCATCTTTGACCCGACAGAGAAATGGACGTTCACGGAAAAAGGCATTTTCTCTAAATCAAAAAATACGCCATTTGTCGGCACGGAGTTTACAGGGAAAGTGATAGCAGTAGTTAGCTAAAATGAATACACCACGGAAACTAATTAGTTCGGGTTCTACTTTTGAAAATGAAATCGGCTATTCCCGTGCTGTTGTGGAGGGCGATTGGGTTTTCGTTTCAGGCACGACAGGCTACAATTATGCTGATATGACGATTTCCGATGATGTTGTGGCGCAAACGGAGCAGTGTCTCAAAAACATTGTATTTGCTCTTAAACAGGCTGACTCAAAAATGGAGGACATCGTTCGTGTGATGTACATTCTGCCGAATGCTGATGACTTCAAATTATGTTGGCCGATACTGCGAAAATACTTTGGCGATATCAGACCTGCTGCCACCATGATTTCTGCTGGACTGGCGGATAAAAAAATGAAAATAGAAATTCAGGTAACGGCTAAAAGGAGAGACGTATAATTGTTCGTCTCTACAAAACCTCGGCCACCACAAAAATGCTTCCGCTTACAATAATCAAATCGTTTTTTGAAGCATTTTTCAATGCAGCCTTGTATGCTTTTTTCACGGAAGGAAAAGCGTTAGCTGCAAATCCGCTTTCTTTAAATTCATGAGTTAAATCGTGCTCGTTTTTTCCGCGGGGTATATCAGGTTTCGCGCAGTAGTAGATAGCATTTTTAGGCAATAACGGAAAGATTTTTGATAAATCTTTATCGCTCACTGTTCCGTAAACAAAATGCAGTTTTTTATACTTCAGTTGTGAAATTTGCGCGGTAAGTTCTTGTATTCCGGCTTCGTTATGTGCGCAGTCAAAATAAACTAACGGTCGTTTTTGAATCATTGTCCAACGCCCGATGAAGTATGTGTTTTTTTTCACCCTTTTCAATCCATTTGAAAGGATTTTGTTGGAAATTTTTACGCCTTGTTGTTTTAGTTCTTCTATTGCCTGTAAGGCGGTCGCAATGTTTTTGAATTGATAGCTTCCGCTTAAATCCGTTTTGTAAATTTCCCCGTTCCATTCAAAGGTGATTCCTTTGGCGGATTCTGTTCGTTTTTTCAGGGGACTTTGAAGGGACGCAAAGGAAAGTGCTGCGTTTTTTTGGTGAGCTTCGTTATTAAAAACACTGGCCGTTTCTTTCTGCCATTCGCCAACCACTACAGGTGTTTTTTCTTTGATGATTCCCGCTTTTTCTTTTGCTATTTTCGGAAGTGTATCGCCCAAAAACTGTTGATGGTCATAGGAAATGTTCGTTATAACAGAAAGCAATGGCGTGATGATGTTTGTAGAATCTAAACGCCCTCCCATTCCTGTTTCTATAATGGCGAAGTCTACTTTTTTTGTTTGAAAATATTGAAATGCTAATGCGTTCGTTATCTCAAAAAAAGAGGCATTTAGTTTGAGAAAATCATCTTTGTATTGCGCCACAAAATTGGTTACGAAACGCTTGCTGATGAGCTTACCGTTTATCTTGATTCGTTCTCGGTAATCCTTGTAATGTGGGGAAGTGTAAACGCCCACTTTGTAACCCGCTTCCTGCAAAACAGAAGCGATAATATGCGTTACAGAACCCTTGCCGTTTGTACCTGCAATATGCACGCAGCGCAAGTTTTGTTGCGGATTTCCGAGCAAATCGCATAACTGTGTGATATTGCCTAAATCGGCTTTGTAGGCTGCCGCTCCGATTCGCTGAAACATCGGCAGTTGGGTGAGTAAATAATCTACGGCTTCTGCGTATTTCATCTTACTTTTTCGGAAACTTCATTTTGTAGCTGACATCCACCAAGCCTTTGGAAATTCTTTCGAGTTTGCTTTTTAGCAGTTGTTTTTTCAAAGGTTTCAAATGGTCGATAAATAGTTTCCCTTCAATATGGTCATACTCGTGCTGAATGACACGAGCCGTCATGTCGCTAAATTTTGCTTCTTTGAAATTGAAATCACGATCGTAATATTGAATCAAAATATCGGGTTGGCGAGATACTTCTTCCCGAATAGAAGGAATACTTAAACAACCTTCTTCAAATCGCCACTCATCCCCGGTTTCATCAATTATTTTAGCGTTAATAAACACTTCGCGTAAGCCTTTATGCTCCTCGTTTTCGTCATACATTTTGCGGCTATCGATCACAAATAAGCGAATCGATTTTCCGACTTGTGGCGCAGCTAAACCAACACCACGAGAGCGTTCCATTGTGTCAAACATATCGTTTATCAATGTCTCTAAATTCGGATAATCTTTCGTAATTTCTTCGCCTTTTTTGCGCAAAACAGGGTCGCCATATGCCATAATCGGTAATACCATACTATGTAGTTGTCAATATTTAAGTGTTAGTAGATAGTGAAGTGTAACGTATTTATTTTCAAATGTTTTTGTTGTTTAATCGTTGAATCATAGCGGTTGTACTTTTCCCCGCCACCAAAGGTACAATTTCTACTCTTCCTCCATTGGCCAAAATCTCTTTTGCTCCAACAATTTCAGTCGCTTTATAGTCTCCGCCTTTGACCAATACATCCGGCAAAATTTGCGTGATTAAGTTTAATGGAGTTTCTTCTTCAAACAAAATTACAGCATCTACATTTTGAAGAGAAGCCAAAAGTAATGCGCGGTCACTTTCATGATTCATCGGGCGTGTTTCGCCTTTCAGTTGTTTTACAGATTTATCGGAATTTAATCCGACAATCACTCTGTCGCCCAAAGTTGCACAATGATTAAGCAATGTAATATGTCCTGCGTGCAGAATATCAAAACAACCATTGGTAAAGACAATCGTTTCGCCCACCGCGCGCCAATGCGCGAGCCGCGAAAGCAACGTTTCCTGTGTTACTATTTTATTAGTAATTGTCATTCGTAGAAATTTCTCCTTGTTTTTTTGTCGTTTTTACGTTCCACACTAAATAAGCAAAAGAGGCCAAACCGAATAGAACCATAAATGCTGTTTGAATCGACCATGCTATCCAACCCCACGCATAGCCCACATTTGCGCTGATACCAAACAATAGTAGAATCTCGCGAACGATAATCGGATATGCGCCTACTCCGCCTTGTGTAGCGATAAAGGCAAATGTGCCGAAAAACAAGATTACTAAACTGGCATTAAAACCCAAGTGAGAAGTGGCTTCTACTCCTTTTAATGTGCAAACTCCCATCATCAAATACATTGCCCAAATGAGAACGGAATAAATAATGAATAGAAACGGGCTTTCCACTTTTCTGATAGCAATCAGGCCGTGCCAAAGCCCCATTAACTTATCTTTCAATACATCTAGAAATCCGAAATTAAAGCGTTTGAATGCCCACAATCCGATACCGACAGCAAAGAATAGCGTTAAGAATAAAACGACAATGGATATTACAGACATGTTTTCATATTTCAAAGCTAAGGGCGTAATGATGTATTTGTCAAACACTGATTTCAGCATATCGTATTGTAAAAAGAACAAACTAATGCCCACTAAAAGCAGTGTAATCATATCCACTGCACGTTCCACCACCATAGTGCCGATAGATTTTTCCAATGGTACACTATCGGTTTTATAAACAATACCGCAACGTGTAATTTCACCTAAGCGAGGGAAAATGATATTTCCGATATACATTATGTATACCGCGGCCGCCACATTTGCAATTTTTGCTTTATATCCCATGGAGCGCAGCAACATATTCCAACGTTCAGCGCGAACCCAACTGCTTGCCATACCTATTAAGGTGCCTAAAATTAACCACAACCAACTGACATGTTTGAGGGCGTTGCGCATCTCATTGATGTCAGATTGTTCCAAATTGCGCACAGAAAGCCAAATTAACAGCACACCCAAACCGATTGAAAATACGAACTTGGCAATATTGGAAAGCAATTTCTTCATTTGATAGTAAACGTTATATCTCTGACAATATTACAGAACTTGTTGCTACTTTTCTAAACTAGTTGTCGGTCAGCTACAAACTGTTATCGGTAAATAATGGAGAAATCCTATTATTTGCCCAATATTAATAATGAACTATTCGCAATTATTCAGTTATCTGATTAGCGGCATTTACATGTACTGTTACAGGTGTAAATGTTTTGTATTCTTCTTCCGTAACCTGGCAGTACGAAATGATAATTACAATATCGCCCAATGCTACTTTGCGGGCAGCAGGACCATTAAGACATACTGTCCCTGAGCCACGCTCGCCTTTGATAACGTATGTTTCCAAACGTTCTCCGTTGTTTACATTCACGATTTGTACCTTTTCGTGTTCGCGAATATTGGCAGAATCCATCAGGTTTTCGTCAATCGTGATTGAACCAATATAATTCAAATCAGCCTGCGTAACTGTAGCCCGATGAATCTTTGATTTATAAACTGTAATTTGCATAGCGGGCGCAATCTTACATATTTTTTTACTCTCTGTATTTAAAAAGTGAAATACAAAATAAAGGGTGTGAAAAAATGAGCAGGATTCCCAAATAAACAAAGTTTACAATATTCCCATGAGGCACATTCTGTATAATTCATGGAGAATTTCTATTTTTGTCGTCCGTTATGGAAGAAAGAACTCCTGAACAAATAAAAGAGGCCGTTATTGAGGTGTTGAAAACGATTTACGATCCCGAAATTCCGGTGAATATTTACGAATTAGGCTTGATATATGAAGTGAATTTGCTTAAGGAAAATATGGTGGAGATTGTGATGACGCTTACTTCACCAAGTTGCCCTGTGGCGGGTACATTACCGGGTGAGGTGGAAGAAAAAGCGAAGAGCGTTTCAGGTGTTTCAGATGCAGTGGTAGAATTAGTTTTTGAACCGGCTTGGTCGCAGGAAATGATGAGCGAAGAAGCCAAACTGGAATTAGGATTTTTGTAATGAACCGAATATAAAAAATAAAATAAAACAATATGTATCCACCGGAATTAGTAGCACCGATGAAATCGGACTTAGTAAATGCAGGTTTCTCACAATTAGAATCTGCTGAAGATGTAGAAAAAGCCTTGTCAAACCAAAGCGGAACAGCCCTTTTGGTATTCAACTCTGTGTGTGGCTGTGCTGCAGGTGCGGCTCGCCCTGCGGTGAAACTAGCGGTGCAGAACGAGAAAAAACCGACAAATTTACTGACTGTTTTTGCAGGGGTAGATAAAGAGGCTGTAGCTAAAGCACGTGAATTTACCTTGCCTTATCCGCCATCATCACCTTCAATGGCCTTTTTTAAAGATGGTAAACTGGTTCACTTTATAGAGCGTCATCAAATTGAAGGTAATAACGCACAAACCATTGCGGAACATTTGAAAAAAGTGTTTGACCTATACTGCTAAACAATTCTCATTCTAAAAGAAGATTCAATCTCCATTCAATGTCGCATTTTCATAAACTAAAAATAGCGCTGGTAAAGCGCGAAACCAAAGATGGTGTTTCGGTTTCATTCCAAGTTCCCGATTCGCTTACACAAAAGTTCAACTACCTACCCGGACAATACCTCACATTACGCTTAAATGTGAATGGCGAAACGGTAAACCGTTCATATTCATTTTGCAGTTCGCCCTATGCGAATGAATTGCCAACAATTGCCGTGAAGCAAGTGGATGGCGGAAAAGCATCTACTTTTATCAATCAGCATTTACAAGCGGGAGCGGAGATTGAAGTCATGGAGCCAAATGGGAATTTCCATTCTCCTATTTCAGCAAGTAATGCGAAAAAATACATTTTGTTCGGTGGCGGTTCAGGAATTACTCCCGTATTTTCCATTCTTAAATCGGTATTAATCGCAGAACCGAATAGCTCCGTTACGCTCTTTTACGGTAACCGCGACACGGCAAGCATTATTTTCAAAAATGATATAGAAGCCTTGCAAAATCAGTATGCTTCTCGTTTGAAAGTGGTGCATATTTTGGATAGAGAAGAATCGGGTTGGACAGGCTACACAGGCTTTATGGTAAAAGAAAAAGCTTTGCAGTTGCTGAAAGAAAACACCGATTTCAATTTCGCCAACGCGGAGTTTTTTATCTGCGGTCCAACACCTATGATGAAAGAGGTGGAAACTGCTTTGGAGAGCTTGAACATTGCGAAAGAGAAAGTACATATTGAATATTTCACGGCAAAAGCCGATGAAGATAAAGAAGCTGCAAGCGTTGGCTCAGTGAGCGCAAGCGAAGTTCCTTTTACCGGAAAAACAAATGTGAAGTTGATTTTTGACGGCAATGAAGTGAGTTTTGATGTTTCGGAAAAACAAACCATTCTTACTGCCGCTTTAGATGCGGGCTACGATCCTCCGTATTCTTGCATGGTGGCGGCATGCTGTACTTGTCGCGCAAAACTCGTTTCTGGTAAAGTAGAAATGGACGACAGAGAATCATTGACTGATGCGGAAATCGCACGGGGTTATGTACTCACTTGTCAGTCGCACCCGAAAAGTCACGGTATTGTACTGAACTTTGACATCTAATTAATTACAAATAACGGAAGAGAAATCCTGCTCGTTTTTTTGTACCATTTCAATAAGTTCAGTAACCTTGCTGAAACTAATTGTTATGAAGACAATTCTTAGAAATATTTTAGCTGTAATTGTTGGCTTGGTAGTTGGTGGTTTGGTGAATATGGGCATTATTATGTTGAGCGGCTACGTCATTCCGCCACCGGTGGGTATGAACACAACCAGCGCAGAAAGTATTGCAGAACACATTCACTTATTTGAACCGAAACATTTTTTATTTCCATTCTTAGCTCATGCATTGGGAACATTTGTCGGTGCGCTTGTTACGGCTCTTATGGCGGTGACTAATAAATTGCGATTGGCGCTTGTTATCGGAGTATTCTTTTTGCTCGGTGGAATAGAAGCAGTGCGAATGATACCGGCACCGATGTGGTTCAATGTATTGGATTTGGTGGCGGCTTATATTCCAATGGCATTTTTGGGCGCAAAACTTGCTGGAGCGAAAAGAGTTTAAAGTGGGTCAAAAAAACGAGGAGGATTACCCTCTGGTCTGCAACTTATAAATCGCCATACTCAATAGTAAAAGTACAAATCCAAACAGCGATAATTTTGTAATGTTTGGAAGAATTACGCTTAACTCTGCGTTGCGCAAAAACAAGTCATTACAAGCATTTAAACCCCACGCCATAGGCGAAAGCTGACTGATGGATTGTAAGATTGGCGGCATGACATACATCGGAATCCAAACACCACCAATAGCCGCGAGTAACACGACCGACACAGAGCCGAACGCCAACGCCTGATGATGCGTTTTGAAAAATACCGCTACTAACAATCCGTAAGCCGTAGCCGCCAAAGCTACTGCCACAGCCGTGAGCGCAATTCCCGAATAATTTGTGCCAAGCGAAAGTTTCGGCAAGCCTAATTCAGGCAAGAGGTAAATTCCCACCAACATCATGGAAAAAAACTGAATGAGGCAAATTAGAAAATAGAACAGGTATTTGCCCGCTATCACCGAAAAGCCTGAGCCTGCAATTAGCCGAAGGCGAAGCAAACTCCCGTCTTCACGTTCTTTTATGAAATTTCCTGCAAGCGGAAATACAATAAAAAACATGGCGAACATTGTCCATGCGGGAACGTTATGTTGTACAGAATTGGTAATCGGCATCGTTTCTTCTGCCGATTGGATTTCCTGAACTTTCAGGAAATTGTCAAATGAACTTTCTTGCTTTTTATTTTCATTTCCTGTAATGCTTCCCATTTGTTGGCGCAGGTTTTGTACTATCAATTTAGACTGCGCATTAGCCGCAATTTTTTCAATGGAATTTGTAATCGCCAACTTAAAATTGCTTTTGCTTACAGGGTCAAAAACAAGCTGAACGGTAATGTCAGTATTACTTGTGCTATCTTTGCTTTCTTCTGTCAAACCCAATTCGGAAAGAATTTTGGAAACCGCGACTTTTACTTTTTGGTTCAGTGAAGAAGTGGTTTTTTCGGGAATAATTACAGCGGCTTTATATGCTCCGCTATGCACCAATTCTGCGGCTTTTTCGGCATTGATTTTTTCTCCGTTTATTTCGGAAATCAACGCTAAGTTTTTGGCTGATGAAAGCGAACGCTCAAAAACTTTTCCGAGTGAATCATTGTCATTATTCACAAACAAAATTGAGAATTTCAAATCCTGATAATCGCGGAAAGGCGCATCTTGCACCAATGCCATTACAGTTACGAGTGTCAAAGGCATCAGGAATATCATCGCTAATCCTCCCAAGTCGCGGAGCAATAACAATAATTCTTTTCGTATAGTCGCTAAGATTTTCATGCGTTCAATTAAAAATTAAAAAACCAAAATTAAAAATTAAGCGTTCAGTTTGCCCCTGATTGTGATTTGAGTTTTGGCGAGTATTTTGCAGATTTCTTCTGCGTCTTTGAGTAAACTCGTTGTCTCTTTTTCGGACAAATAATGAGTAGCGGTAAGTAGTTTTATCCAATATATACTTTCCCTCGCTTCCTTGTATGCAATACTTAGTTTACTGACGAAATCGGCTTTGGATTGTCCGCCAATCGATTCTTCTATGTTTGCACCGATTGATGTCCCGCTACGCAATAATTGCTTTGACAACACTAACTCTTTTTTCTCGTTAATCAGATATTGATACAATTTTACGATACGAATAGCAAACGCAAAACTTTTTTCTTGCACAACATTATTCTCCTTCATCTATTTTTGATTTTGCTTTTTTAATTGTATTTGTATTAGCCTCTCGGATGAGCTTGTTTGTATGTTTCTTTCAGTTTTTCAATCGTATTGTGTGTGTACACCTGTGTAGCCGAAAGATTCGCATGGCCCAGCAATTCTTTCACGGCATTAATTTCTGCACCGTTATTCAGCATAGCCGTTGCGAAACTGTGGCGTAAAACGTGCGGACTTCGTTTATCGATGGTCGTGACCATTGAAAGGTATTTTTTGACGACTTCATACACTTTGTGAGGAGTCAGTTGTTCGCCATTTTTATCACACAATAAATAATCGCTTAAAGGTTTTTCGGTTTGGTAGTGTTCTATCGTTTTCATCAGGTTTCGATGTAGCGGAATGATACGCTCTTTCTTGCCTTTCCCGAGTACTTTTACTTGTCCGCTGTAGCTGTCAATATCGGTGGCTTTGATGTTTAGCAATTCCGATTTTCGCATTCCGGTAGCATACAGCAATTCTATAATTAACTTATTGCGAATTCCTTCAAACCCTTCTTCAAATTCTACGCGCTCCAAAAGTGTTTCCATACTTTTTTGCTCCACGAAAACGGGCAAACGCGAAGACGTTTTGGGCGAAATGATTTTCGCCATTGGGTTTTGTGTAATGATTCTTTTTCGCAATAGAAATTTGTAAAACGATTTTAGTGTGGAGATTTTTCGATTAATACTTCGTGGTGTGATTTTTTCGCTCATCAGCGACACTACCCATCCGCGAATCAACGTGTGGCTTGCTTGATGGATATTTTTATCGGAAGTCTGCGCTTCATAATATGTAGTGAACTGCTCCAAATCTTTTTGGTAAGCCAAGACCGTATGGGGCGAGTAGCGTTTTTCATATTGAATAAAAGCCAGAAATTCTCTGAAAAAATCCATGAAACAAATGTAAACCGTGAATTTTGCTTTTAGAACGCTACTTTAGCACAAGCATTATATGTTGTATCGTAGAATGGTCATAGTTTGTGCTCAAGCAAGGTGTTTATGTATTTCTTTACCCCAATCTCCAAACTCGTAAACTCCTTCGTATAACCTGCTTTTCGCAGCTTCTGCATTGCCGCTTCGGTGAAGTATTGGTATTTCTCGCGAATATCTTCGGGAATCGGAACGTAGGTAATGTTCGTTTCTTTTTCGAGAGCCGCGAAAACAGCCTTCGCCAAATCATTAAATGTTCGCGCTTTTCCTGTCCCAAGATTGTAAATTCCGTTTAGTTTTGGGTCGCAAGTGGTGTGAAAAAACGAGCAGACATCTACCACGTCCTCTACAAAAATGAAGTCGCGGAGTTGCTCTCCGTCTTTAAAATCCGCTCGGTGCGACTGAAACAGATTTAATGTGTTCGTTTTTTGAATCTGATTGTATGCGTGAAATACTACGGAAGCCATGCGTCCTTTATTCGCTTCGCCTGCACCATATAC
>JAEYZB010000072.1 GCA_023428205.1 Bacteroidota bacterium
GTCCACATCTTCAAACGAAATTCCGTCCATCATTTTCCCTTCCACCACAAATAAGCCAGCGTCAATCGTTTCGGTGAGATAGCATGTAACGCTACTCATCAAACGTTTTTCTTTCACCAAATCCTGATATAAAATCGAGGAGTCGCTCGCGGCAATCAAGTCGCGCAACAAATCCACTGCCGCATAATTATTTTCCAACCGTCCGCCCATTTTATAGGCTTTGTAAATCGCGTTGCTCGGCACATCGGCTTCCACCGTCAAATAGCGCGCTTCTGTTTGTTTCGGCTCTTGCGGAAAATTTTTCTCCACCGCATTTCCGCTCGGAATTTCCGAAAACCAATGACGAATTTTTTGTTCCGCTTCCTCTTTGTTTATTCCGCCACACACAACCAAAATAGCATTGTTCGGCACATAATATTTTTTAAAAAATGCTTTCACCTCCGGCATTTGCGCATTTTCAATATGCGACAATTCCAACCCAATCACAGGATAGCGATATGGATGGACTTTATATGCCAAATCGGAAAGTTTATGCCATAAATCGCCATATGGCTGATTGATATAATGCTCCTTAAATTCTTCACAAACCACCCGTTTTTGCACATTCAGACTTTCTTCTTCAAACGCCAGCGACAACATTCTGTCACTTTCCAACCATAATGCCGTATCAATGTTTTGCGCGGGCAAAATTTCGTAGTAGTTCGTAAAATCGTTTGTAGTAAACGCATTGCTTTCTCCACTTGCAAATTCCAATGGTGTATCAAATTCAGGAGCATTGACTGACCCTTCGAACATAAAATGCTCAAATAAATGCGCAAACCCTGTTTGAGTCGGCACTTCATCGCGCGAACCGACATTATACAATACATTCACCACCACCAAAGGTGTTGAAAAATCTTCTTGTACTACCACGCGCAAACCATTCGGTAACGTGAAACAATGTATTTCATTCATGAGTGCGCAAACCTATATAAAAAAGCAACTTAATCGCAGACCTTGATTTATAAAAATCCTTGTTGACACTAAACAAGGATTCCAGCCGATTACGAAAAAAACAGACCCGTTTTACACAAATAGCGATAAACGAAAGAGGAGTATTTCTGTTTTTTGGGAGCAAAATGGGGCTATATAAATCATTTCATGGGGAAAAACATTCCGCTTGTTATAAAGTTATTTACTGAAAAACGAAAGTTGTTTTATTCGCACAGAATAAGACAACACAAGATAAATTATGAGTAAAAAAATCAGCGCATTTTCAGATGATGCCATAGGAACGTTAGATGCAGTTGGTATTGCCGAGGCTATTTCTGCGAAAAAAATATCGCAAGAAGAAGTCATTGAAGCGGCTATTCAAAGAGCCGAAAAAGTAAATGGAGAATTAAACGCTATTGCCTATAAAACCTATGACTCCGCTAGAGCGAAAGCGAAAACACCACAAACCGGTTTATTGGCCGGAGTGCCGACTTTCGTAAAAGATAATGAAAAAGTAAAAGGCACTCCCACACAAATGGGAACACTTGCTTTCAAGGCAAAACCTGCGAAAAAGAACAGTCAATTTGTGAATCAATTTTTTGCTACAGGATTAAATTCTTTGGGTAAAAGCACGCTCCCTGAATTGGGCTTAATTTGCAGTACCGAAAACCCTAAATGGGGCATTACACGCAATCCATGGGACACCGACTACACTACAGGCGGATCTTCGTCAGGCTCAGCCGCAATGGTGGCAAGCGGAGTTGTGCCTATTGCTTTGGCAAATGATGGAGCCGGCTCCACCCGTATTCCGGCTTCTTGTTGTGGTTTGGTGGGATTGAAGCCGACACGCGGGCGATTGGTAAATTTTGATGGTTCAGAAATTTTGCCGGTAAATATTGGCTTTGAAGGAGTGGTAACCCGCACGGTGCGCGATACAGCAGCATTTTACGCATCTGCCGAAAAGCATTTCCGCAATCCGAAACTTCCGGAACTGGGCTTTGTGCGTGAACCGAATAAAAAAAAGTTGAAAATTCTTTTCTTCGAAAATGTAGCGGCAGGGAAATTCGGACATCAAGATGAAGATGTCTATAGCGCTATTGAAAAAACCGCTGCATTTTTAAGTTCGCTCGGACACGAAGTAGAAAGGAAAACGCTTCCGGTAGATATTGATTTATTATTCGAACCATTTTTGAATTACTACGGCTTATTTTCGTTTTTATACAGCAATTTTAGCTCTCTTGTTTTTGGCGCAAAAATGGACAAGTCTCAATTAGAACCATTTACCACAGGGCTAAGCAAGCAATTCAGAAAAAACATTTTCAATGTTTCAAAAGGATTAAAAACACTGAAAGAAGCAGGTGCAAAAATCGAAAGCAATTTTGCGAATTATGATTTGGTCATGTCACCGGTGGTTGCACATAAGACTCCAAAAATCGGCCATTTTTCAGTCGATTTACCTTATAGCGAAATCTCTTCTCGTGCCGTAGCATTTGCTCCGTTTACCGGCATGCAAAATATCACAGGCGTTCCGGGAATTTCATTGCCCCTTGCCGAATCATCAGATGGAATGCCGATAGGAGTTCATTTTTCTGCACCATTTGGTCAAGATAAATTTTTGTTGGAGTTTGCTTACGAAATGGAGCAGACGAATCCATGGAAATTTATCTATCAAAATTAATCTTCCTCGTTTTTTGAGAGGACTTTGAAATGGATTCAAAAAACGAGATGCATTGAGCATTTTTCACCAGCTCAATATAACACTTGCCAAAACGAGCATTTTAAAACCGTCTAGGTTGTGTGCTAATATTCTTCAGAAAATTGAGAATAATAGGATTCACCGACCCCGGATGATCCTTGAATGCATAATGCGTTCCTGCTGGAATAATACTCAGAAATCCATTTTTCACAGCATCTGCCATCATAGCGGTATGCTTCAGTTTGATGATGTCGCGGTCACCTGCCATGAATAGCGTAGGGCATTTGATTTCTTTGAAATCGCTTTCCGAAAAATTCGGTTGGGTAAGCAACATTCTTTGCATTCGCACTACGAACTGTGGCATCAAGTTCGGGTTCGGATTGCCTTTGAATTTTTCTTTCAAGTATGCTGCCGTTTTGTTTACATCCCACTTTTGCACCTTTTCCAATACCTCTGCATAAACAGCCGTAGTGTCGGGTCGGCTGTTCGAGCCGATTGCCACAATTTTACGCACCAATGTCGGATAGCTGATGGCAATTTTCATTGCAATTATTCCACCATCGCCATAGCCTACAAAGAGCGCACTATCGATATTAAGTTGTTGGGTCAAATCAACGATATCTTTTGCCAGTAAATCATACGTCATCGGCACATCGGTAAAAGACGATTGGCCGTGACCGCGTGTATCAATGGCGTACACTTTAAAACTTTTCGCAAGATCAGAAATTTGGGCTTTCCATTCGCGCCACGATTCCGATGAGCCGTGTAATAAAATAAGTGGATTGCCATTGCCGAAAATTTTGTAGTGCAACGTTACTTCACCCACATTGGCAAAATTGCTTTTTACAGAATCCTGCCACGCTTGTCCGAAACATGAAAAACAGAAAAAGGAAAGAAGAAATGGAAAAATTCGCATAGAAATAATGTTTCCCGAAATATAAAGAAAATATTGGCTTAACAAACCCTTTTCATTCTCTATATATTCACCCTATCACGAATCTTGCTCATTTCGATAGACTCAATGCACCGCGTTTTTTAGACCATTTGTAGATTGTCGAATCGTCTTATCCGCAAATTTCCTAATCATTTTTTGTACAATCCACAATGTCTTGTTATCTCTATTTCTACAGGAAATTGACGAAAGAAAATCTACCCGTATATTTTAGCATAAAATACGAAACATGAGTAGTGCATTTATAGTTGAGGGAGGACATAAACTAAAAGGAGAATTAGTGCCGCAAGGCGCAAAAAATGAAGCATTGCAGATTATTTCAGCGGTACTGCTCACGGCTGAAAAAGTGACTATTTCTAACATCCCTGACATTCGAGATGTCATGTTGCTGATTGATATTTTACGTGACTTAGGCGTGAAAGTGGAAAAAATAAATGAGGACACCTACAGCTTTCAAGCCGATAGCATTGATTTGGAATATATGCAAGGCGAAGTCTTTCGCAAAAAAGGCGCGGCACTTCGCGGCAGCGTGATGCTTGTCGGTCCGCTCTTGGCGCGATTCAAAAAAGCCTACATGCCCAAGCCCGGTGGCGATAAAATTGGAAGAAGAAGATTAGATACCCACTTTTTGGGATTTGAAAAGTTGGGTGCAACATTCAATTATGATTCCAACGAAAGTTTCTTTTCTATTTCGGCAGACAAACTAAAAGGAGCTTACATGCTGTTAGACGAGCCGTCTGTAACCGGAACAGCAAACATTGTAATGGCCGCTGTTCTGGCCGAGGGTGAAACAACCATTTACAATGCGGCCTGCGAACCCTACTTGCAACAGTTGTGCAATATGTTGGTGCGAATGGGAGCAAACATTTCGGGTATCGGTTCAAATTTATTGATCATAAAAGGGGTAGAAAAATTAGGAGGCACAGAGCACAAAATGCTGCCGGATATGATTGAAATCGGCTCGTTTATTGGATTAGCGGCTATGACGCAATCGGAAATTTTAATTAAAAACTGTCGCATTGACCAACTCGGCAATATTCCGACCGTATTTCAGAAATTAGGAATACAATTAGAATTTCGCGGAGATGATATTTTTGTTCCTGCACAGGAATCATACGAAATCCAACGCTTCATAGATGGCTCTATTCTTACTATTGCAGACGGACCTTGGCCACTCTTCACCCCTGACTTAATCAGTATCGTTTTGGTGGTAGCGACTCAAGCGAAAGGGTCTGTTCTCATCCATCAAAAGATGTTTGAATCGCGTTTATTTTTTGTAGACAAACTAATCGATATGGGCGCACAAATTATTCTTTGCGACCCACACCGCGTTTCGGTAATCGGCATCGACCATGCATATAAACTGCGGGGTATTTCTATGACCTCTCCTGATATTCGTGCAGGCGTTTCGCTATTGATTGCAGCCCTTTCAGCAGAAGGCACATCTACGATTCACAATATTGATCAAATAGACCGCGGTTATCAGCGAATTGATACGCGGCTGAATAAAATAGGTGCGAACATAAAACGAATTTGATGACCGAAAATCCGCTTCCCGACAGTCTTTGGGAATACTTGCAAAACAAGTATGGAGCAACTGACGCTCAACAACTAAGCGGAGGCAGTATTAATGAAGCGGCAAAAATCATCACTTCTTCCGACTCCCTGTTTGTCAAATGGAATGACACGGAAGCCTTTCCTGCCATGTTTGAACTGGAAGCACGAAACCTGAATTTACTACGCCAAACCCAAACAGTGCAAACACCCGCTGTGATTGAAGTCAATGACGTGGACAACCTTTCTTTTTTGATTTTGGATTATGTACAAGCAAACACAAAATCATTTGCGGGAACAGAAAAGTTGGGCGAACAAATAGCGCTTTTGCATCAAAATACGAATGTTGATTTTGGCTTACATTACAATAACTATATCGGCATTTTGCAACAGTTCAATAAATTAAATGAATCATGGGCCGATTTTTTCATTGAAAATCGGCTGAAACCGTTGGTAAATAAAGCCTATCAAATGCAGTTACTAGACTTAGAGGAAATGTCGCTGTTCGTTACGCTCTATCAAAAAATTCCGACACTCTTTCCTGATGAAAAACCCGCGCTGCTACATGGAGATTTGTGGGGTGGAAATTATCTGATTACCGAAACAGGGATTCCTTTTGTCTTTGATCCTGCTTGCTATTTCGGTCATCGCGAAATGGACATCGCCATGACTGTTTTATTTGGCGGCTACGACCGAGTTTTTTATGAAGCCTATCACGCCACCTTTCCGCTGGAAAGCGGCTGGCAGGAGCGCACCGCACTGTGGAACTTATATCCGCTACTAATCCACTTATTGCTCTTCGGCAAAAATTATCACAATAACTTGATGCAATCGGTGAAGAAGTTTGTGTAAAGAAATGGTGAAAAAAAACGAGCAAAAAAACTAAAAAAGGTTCAAACTTTCGTTTGAACCTTTTCTTTATAACTTTTGATTTCTTCTATTACGCTTGTGCAGTAGCTGCTACTGGAACTACGTGTACAAATTTGCGGTCTTTCGCGCCACGTGTAAATTTCACAGTTCCTTCAATCAACGCAAAAATTGTGTGATCTTTGCCGATTCCCACGCCTTTACCAGGGTGAGTGGCAGTTCCACGTTGGCGAATAATGATATTGCCCGGAGCGGCTGTTTGCCCGCCAAACAATTTAACGCCTAATCTCTTGCTTTCGCTATCTCTACCGTTCTTTACCTTACCTTCGCCTTTCTTGTGTGCCATTTTTTTAAGATTTTCTTCGTTACTAAATTAAATTATCCGATTGATTCAATCGCGATTTGAGTCAAAGCCTGACGGTGTCCGTTCAGTTTTTTGTACCCTTTTCTTCTTTTCTTTTTGAAGATTAAAACTTTATCGCCTTTCAGGTGCGAAAGGATTGTTGCGTTTACCTTCACGCCCGCTACAGTTGGCGCACCAACTTCTACTTTGCCTTCGTTATCGGTCAGCAAAACACGGTCAAATGAGATGGCTTCGCCTTCATTTCCTGCTAAACGGTGTACATACAATTTCTTACCGGCTTCGGCTCTAAATTGTTGTCCTGCTATTTCTACAATTGCGTACATTGTCTTCTTTTTTGGGACGGCAAACGTACAAAAACTTTCCAACATTCCTAATCTTTTTCAAAAAAACCTTTTTTACCCTATGTGACTTTGGGGTCTTTCCGGCAAAAAACAGAAAAAAGTAGCGATTCAGAGGGAAAGTTTTGAAAGTCGGACATAGTTTCAATCTTTACAACAGTGAAAATTAAATCACTAGAAAATGAAACAGCTCCTAAAAAGTATCTACAAACGCGTTTTCAGTCTTAAATTCAGAAACCAGATTATAACTGCGCTAAAGAAATTGCAAAGTCTGTTCCTTTCAGGAAACAGCGTAACGTGTAACTGCTGTGGTCACTCTTATCGTCATTTTCTACCCAAAGGCAGCGTAAGCAAGCGAGAAAATGCCGAGTGTCCTCATTGCGGGTCTTTGGAGCGAACACGGCTTTTACTGTTTTTTCTGCAAAAAGAAACCGCTGCATTCGAGCGCGGGAAAACCGTTTTGCACTTTGCTCCGGAAAATGGATTGAAGGCAATCTTTAAAGCAAAAAAAGAAAACCATGAGTATGTAAATGGCGATATTGACATCGATTTGGCAGACGAAGTCATAGACATCACCAAAATTCAATATCCTGAAAACGCCTTTGATTATATTATTTGTTCGCACGTTTTAGGGCATGTTCCTGACGAAAAGAAGGCTATTACAGAAATGTTTCGGGTCTTAAAAAATGGCGGAACAGCTATTGTACTTACTTTATTGAATGCTGAAAATGTTCCAACATATGAGAACGAAGCCCTTATAACAGAAGAGGAACGA
>JAEYZB010000119.1 GCA_023428205.1 Bacteroidota bacterium
TAGTAT
This sequence comes from Bacteroidota bacterium, assembly GCA_023428205.1. Classification (GTDB taxonomy): domain Bacteria; phylum Bacteroidota; class Bacteroidia; order Chitinophagales; family LD1; genus CALAYL01. The sequence goes on from JAEYZB010000119.1 coordinate 7, forward strand.
CATTCTGCAAAATGGCGGATAGTGAAACTGTTGTCGGTGCTGCAATTCCGCGATTTTCATTGCTTCGTACTCGTTTTTTACGACCATTTGCAAGAGCGGATTTTCTGCGTTTGCCGTTTGAATAATCACTTTTCCGCGTTTGCCCTTGCGTCCCGCGCGTCCGCTTACTTGTGTGAGCAATTGAAACGCGCGTTCGTTCACGCGAAAGTTCGGGAAATACAACGCGCTATCGGCCTGCACTACACCCACCAAACTCACATGCTCAAAATCCAAACCCTTTGAAACCATTTGCGTGCCGACCAAAATATCTATTTCGCGATTTTCAAATGAAGCGATAATGTTTTCGTGCGCGTGCTTTCCACGAACCGCATCCACATCCAATCGACCCACTTTTGCAGTCGGAAATTTCTCTGCAATTTCTTCTTCAATGCGCTCTGTTCCCTGACCGACAATCGCCAAATCGTGTGCTCCGCAACTCACGCAATACGGTTGCATTTTTTCTTGGTAACCGCAATAATGACATTCTAATTTGTGCTGAAATTTGTGGTACGTCAAACTCACATCACAGTTCTTGCATTTGTATATATGTGCGCAGGTTTTACACGTTTGATAAGCTGAAAATCCTCTCCGATTGTGAAATAAAATTACTTGTTTTTTCTCGTTTAATTGTGCTTGGATTTCGTTCAATAATAGTTCTGAAAACAAAGGCATGTCTTGATTCTTTGCATTTGGGAAGCGCATATTTTCGAGTATAATTTCCGGCATCGGAACTTCTGAAAAACGCACATCTAAACGCACTAAGCCATACTTGTTTTTTTCAGTATTCCACACACTTTCTATGCTTGGTGTTGCTGAGCCCAAAATCACTTTAGCCCCAAAATCAGAAGCCAACATCATCGCGCAATCACGCGCATTGTAGCGCGGTGCGGGTTCTTGTTGTTTGTAGGAACTGTCATGTTCTTCGTCCACAATAATCAGACCTAAATTTTGAAACGGCAGAAAAATTCCTGAGCGCGCAGATACAATCACTTTGTATTCTCCGTTCAAGGTTTTATTCCAAATCTCCACGCGCTCGTGCAGATTAAATTTCGAGTGATAAACACCCAAAACCGAGCCAAAATAATTTTTTAGACGATTGATAATTTGAGCCGTGAGCGCGATTTCGGGAAGCAAAAAAAGCGATTGTTTTTGCTGTTGAAGTTGTTCTTCAATCAGCTTGATATAAATCTCCGTTTTCCCGCTTCCGGTAACGCCTTGCAGCAATACGGCTTGTTTTTCTTGCCACTCATTTTTGATTTCATCAACAGCACGCTGTTGCACTTCACTTAAATTTACTTCCGCTTTTTCATCGGCATAAAAACTCCCCAAACGGGAAACTTCTGCTCGTACTTGTTCAAAAATATTCTTTTCTACCAAGCGCGAAATCACACTTGTGTCGCTTTTGCTTTTCGCTACCAGATCTGCTTTGCGAACGAGTTTCCCTTTTTTGGAAAGCTGCAAATAGGCAAGTATCACTTCGTATTGTTTCGGTGCGCGACTGAGTTCTTCAAAGAGCTGTGCTAACTTTTCATCGCTCGACCATTCCGTGCTCAAACGAAGATAGCATTCCGTTTTCACTTTGTATTTTGGTGCAAAATCCTCACTCGTAAATGCGATGCCACGCTCAAAAAGAGTTTTTAAATATTTATAGACTTGCTTCCGCTCTAATGTCTTTTGAATTTGCGAAATGGAAATTTCGCGTTGTGCTTTCAGCATTTGCACAATCAAAAATTCATCATTAGAAAGCGAATCATAATCACCATCGTAGCCTTCATTAAAAACAATTTGTGTTTCGCTACTTAGCTTAAATCCTGATGGCAAAGCTGCATTCATCACTTCGCCCTCGCTACACACATAATAGTCCGAAAGCCATTTCCAAAACTGTAATTGTTTTTTTGTGACAATTGGAAATTCATCGGCAATAGAATCCAAGAGTTTTGCTTCAATCGCAGGTTTGCGATGATGAATTTCGCAAACGATAGCGGTGTAATATTTGTTCTTTCCAAACTGTACAATCACGCGCTGTCCCACCGATATAAACTCCACCATATCGAACGGTACCGCGTAGGTGTATCGTTGCGGCAGCGCCAACGGCAATAAAACATCAATATAAGTAACTGCGGAACTCACCGCGCTAAGGTAAAATAAAAACGGTCGGAGAAAACACCGACCGCAAGTATGATTTGAGAAAATGCTTATACTTCGCTAACTGTCGCGACTTCTGTTGCCATTTTGTTTGATTTTTAAGCTATGAAATGTGATTAAAATAATCCGTTCAATTCCGCATTTATTTTGTTCACTACTTCACTAAGTTTATCAGGGTTTTCGGCAAAGTTGCAGTCGTCAATATCTATCACTAGTAAGCGCCCGTCTTCGTATGTTGAAATCCATTTTTCGTAGTATTCGTTCAGTCGTTTCAAATAATCCAAACGCAAATTGTCTTCATATTCGCGTCCGCGTTTTTGGATTTGATTGACTAAGGTTGGCACAGAAGCGCGTAAATAAATCAGCAAATCCGGTGGTTTAATCATACTGTTGATGGATTCATACAAGCGGCTGTAATTTTCAAAATCCCGCGTACTCATCAGGCCCATGCTGTGTAAGTTTGGCGCAAAAATTTGTGCGTCTTCGTGAATGGTACGATCTTGAATCACGATGTTGTCCCCTTTCTGAATATCAATGATACTGCGAAATCGAGAGTTCAAAAAGAATACTTGCAAATTGAACGACCAACGTGGCATATCTTCATAAAAATCGTTCAAGTAAGGATTGTTTTCAATATCTTCAAAGTGTGGAAACCAACCGTAATGCCTTGCCAACAGTTTCGTAAGTGTGGTTTTTCCTGAGCCGATATTACCCGCTACGGCAATGTGTTTAATCTGTTCTTTGGGACGTTTACTTTTTGCCATACTCGTTTGTTTTAAGGATTGGGTGTTCGTCAAAGCTAAAAAAAAAATGGTTTTTACTAAATCAATTTTTCATTGGGTGTGTGTAGCGCTCTCTATGGTTTTAATCCGATAATTTCGCGCACTTCGCGCATAGTTTTCGCAGCACTTACACGTGCTTTTTCATTTCCTTCGTTTAATACTTTGTTCAGCAAAGCCTTGTCACTGCTATATTTCAAAATATTTTCTCGGATAGGCGCAAGAAACGTAATCATATCTTCCGCAATTTGTTTTTTCATATCGCCATAGCGAATCGAACAGTCGTTGTATTTATCTTCAAAAAATCGCACCGTGTCAGCGGAGGAAACGAGTTTCATCAAATCAAAAATATTTTGTACGGCTTCAGTTTTCGCTTCGTTCGGTTGTGTTGGGCTTGCGGAAGTAGTGGCCTTCATGATTTTTTTGCGAATGCTTTCCGGTTCTTCGCCCAAATAAATACACGTGTTTTCGCCTTTGGATTTGCTCATTTTTCCTTCGCCATCTAAGCTTGGAACAGAAATCGGTTTTTCGCCAAA
>JAEYZB010000191.1 GCA_023428205.1 Bacteroidota bacterium
CATGTGACCACAGCGAAGCGTTTTTGATTCATATTTCTACGGATTTTGTCTTTTCGGGTGAAACAAATATTCCGCTTACCGAAAGCAATATGGTGAACCCGAAAAATATCTACGGCACTTCTAAATTAGCTGGCGAACGGATGATAAAAAGTTATGCCGAAAATCATATAATTATCCGGACTTCATGGCTATACTCTTCGTTCGGCAATAACTTTGTGAAAACCATTCTACGATTAGCGCAAGAAAAAGACGCCCTCAATATTGTATTTGACCAAGTCGGCACACCGACTTACGCCCGCGATTTAGCACTTGTAATTATGAAGCTATTGCAGCGCGACAATTTGCGCGAAACCCGTGGCACCTTTCATTATAGCAATGAAGGAGTAACTTCTTGGTATGATTTTGCGGTGGCCATTGCTGAAATTTCAGGATTGAAAACGCCTATTTTCCCGATAGAAACCAGTCAATACAAAACCCCTGCACAGCGCCCGAAATATTCTGTTTTGAACAAGCAAAAAATAAAAACAACCTTCGGAATTCAAATTCCCCATTGGCGCGAAAGTTTGACAGAGTGCATGAAACAATTGAAAATTGAAAGTATATGAATAAGCCTTTGATATTAGTCGTAAATGATGATGGGGTCACTTCTGCGGGAATTGCCGCTTTGGTGGCAGCCGTGAAACAATTAGGAGATGTGATAGTTGTTGCACCTGATTCACCACAGTCGGGAATGGGTCACGCCATTACGATTGATTCTCCTTTACGCATCAACAAAGTGAATTTATTTGGCGATAAAATCCCTGCATATCAGTGTAGCGGAACTCCTGCCGATTGTGTGAAAATAGCAGTAGATAAAATTCTGCATCGTAAACCAGATTTATGTGTTTCAGGAATTAATCACGGCTCGAATTCTTCCCTAAATGTAATCTATTCTGGAACGATGTCTGCCGCTGTGGAAGCAGCCGTGGAAGATATTCCTGCTGTTGGCTTTTCATTATTGGATTATAGAATGGATGCTGACTTTTCTGCCGCTACAGAGATAGCAACAGCGATCAGCAAACAGCTTTTAGAAAAAGGATTACCGAAAGCAACTTTGCTAAATGTGAACATTCCGAAACTGAAAAAGGAAGAAATTAAAGGCATAAAAATTTGTCGCCAAGCCGCAGCAAAGTGGGAAGAAGAATATTTGGAGCGCCAAGATCCTTTCGGACGAAATTACTATTGGCTTACCGGAAAATTTGTGAATCATGACCAAGGCACAGATACCGATGAATGGGCGTTGGCGAATGGTTATGTGAGTGTTGTTCCGGTGCAGTTTGACCTTACCGCTCATCATGGGATTACCTATATAAACGAACATTGGAAATTGTAATAATTGTCGGTGGCTGAGGTTCTCGAAGCCACACAAGGAGAGTACTTCATTTATGGTGGCTTCGAGAACCTCAGCTACCAATTTTGGATTTTAATTTTTAATTGAATGCTACACATCGTCCCTACGCCTATCGGAAATTTGGAAGACATCACGCTTCGAGCATTGCGCATTTTGAAAGAAGCCGATGTGATTTTGGCGGAAGACACCCGCCAAACGTATAAGCTTTTGCAGCACTATGAAATAAAAACTCCGCTTTCTGCATATCATAAATTCAATGAACGGAAATCATGCGAAAACATCGTGCGCCAATTGCAAATGGGTAAAAAAATCGCACTCGTTTCTGATGGTGGAACACCTTGTATTTCAGACCCCGGATTTATTTTGGTAGAAGCCTGTGTGGCGGAAGGAGTGGCTGTTGAATGTTTACCTGGAGCAACAGCGTTTGTACCTGCTTTGGTAAAGTCGGGTTTCGATACTTCTGAGTTTGTGTTTTTAGGATTTCTGCCGCACAAAAAGGGGCGCGAAACCATGCTGAAAAATATTGCTGCAGAAAAACGGGTTGTGATTGTGTATGAATCACCTTTCCGCGTGGTAAAATTTTTGGAGCAAGCCTCCTCGTTTTTTCAACCCACTCGTAAACTTTCTATTTCGCGAGAAATCAGTAAGAAGTTTGAAGAAACCGTACATGGAACAGTACAGGAATTACTGCAACATTTCACGCAACACGAGCCGCGTGGCGAGTTTGTGATTGTAGTAGATAGAATTTAAAAAAACGCAAAAGCACTCAACAAAATGGTGCAAAAAAACGAGGAGAATTACACCGCTTTTATTCCGTTGATTTTGCAGAGCCAGCTCATGTGCCCTGTGTGCATACCTTCATGACGAATAGCATGATGAATAATGGAGCGAATTGTTTTAGAACCGAAAAACTCCAACCCGAGCGTATTTTCTTTATCTAAATCTTCATTCGTTAAGGAACGAAGATGATTCATCGTTTTTTCATGAATTTGTTTGCGGACATCTAATAGTTCTTTGAATGAAAGATTAGGGTCATGTATTGTACCTTCACTGCCAATCCCGTAATGTTTCAACCATTTACATTCGAACCGTTCACCGCCTGTCGCTTTCAACAACAATGTATCTTCTGCCCAACACAAATGAGCCGTAAGCCATGCCAAACTATTTAATTTATTTCCGTTTATTTCCCATTCTTTAAACGGGTCGGCTTCCTTCAATTTTGATGTATAGAAACGCGTCATGCCGTATGCACCTTCAAAGGCATCGGCTAAAAGG
>JAEYZB010000237.1 GCA_023428205.1 Bacteroidota bacterium
GTAATAGAACGTGCATTGGCAAGCAACAAATAAGAAATCAACTTAGAGGTTGCCGGAACAGCAATGCGCTTTCTTACCGCCTATTTTTGCTCGAAAAACGAACACAAATTTTTGCGCGGCACAGAACGAATGCACGAGCGCCCTATTGGTGAACTGGTGTATGCACTACGCGAAATAGGGTTCAATGTTCGTTTTATCGAAAAAGAAAATTTTCCGCCACTCGAAATTCTACCAATCAATTTTGATGAATTAAAAACCGAAACAACCATAAACGGGACTATCAGCAGTCAATTTGTTTCTGCATTAATGTTGATTGCCGCCTTTCTGCCGAAAGGATTGAGGATAAACATAAAAGAAGGAAAAACGATTTCCGAAAGTTACATCAAACTCACGGCTTCCCTGCTCCAAAAATGCGGTATAGATATTTCGTTTTCGGAAAATAAAATTACAATTCCTCCCCAAAAACGAGCAGAATTGAGCGTTTCGGCAGGTGGCGACTGGACGAACGCGAGTTATTGGTACGCGTTTGCGGCACTAAGTGAAAACGCGGAAATTACTATCCCGAATTTGGAACAAAACACTGCACAAGGCGATATTGCAATTGTAGAAATGGGGAAATTATTTGGAATCGAAACTGTTTTTGAAGAGCAGAATAAAGTGGTACTAAAAAACGAGCAGAATAGAGAAAAAAAATCTCGCTTTCATGAGAATGACGAATGGATGTTTGATTTTTCTAATAATCCCGATTTAGCGCAAACCATTATTGTATTATGTGCCGGATTAAACCGCAACGCAACATTCACGGGTTTACAATCACTGCGAATAAAAGAAACCGACCGCATTTTTGCCCTGCAACAAGAATTGAAAAAAATCGGGTACGAATTGGCGGAAACAAAACCGAATGTCTTTGCACTCAAAGGCCATTTTCACGCACCGACACAAGCGATAAAAACCTATAACGACCACCGAATGGCAATGGCATTTGCACCGCTTGCATTACTCGCTCCGATTGAAATTGAAGAGCCGAACGTAGTTCGAAAATCGTATCCTGAATTTTGGGAGGAAGTAGAAAAACTCACGTAAACGTGCTCGTTTTTTAAAGGGACTTGAGAGAAGAAAAATAGTTTTTATAGGCTTCGGCACTCGCGTTTCCGTCTGTTTTCAGCTCCAAAATAGTTGTGCCTTTGGAAGATAAAAATGAAATCAAAACCTCCTCGTTTTTGGTTGGTGATTTTGTCAAAGTATCACCTATTTCGTTGCTTGCGTATTTCACGCCAAACAATTCGGCAATGTGTTTCACGCTATAGTTGTGGCGCGTTTCAAAGTACTGCTGCATCATCGTTTCATCGGTTTGTCCGTCAATCAATCGGAAAATATTTCCGCCTGAATTATTGACTACAATAATTTTCAGATTTTGCGGAAGCGGTTGATAGAACAGCGCGTTGGAATCATAGAAAAACGAAATATCCCCCAACACCAACAAAACTTGTTTATCGGGATTCGCCACCGCACAACCCACAGCCGTACTCACACAGCCATCAATGCCGCTCGTACCACGATTGGCGAAATGTTCTGTATTTTTCGCAAAACGGAAAAACGAAGCATAACGCACAGGCGAACTGTTTCCCCATTGCACAACCGTATTTTCGCCAATATATTTGGAAAGTAATTGATAAATCGAAAAATCAACAAAAGCCGAAGTATCGACCTCGTTTTTTTCAACCATTTGCTGCTGAGATAACCACTTTTTTTTCCAATCGCTTACTTCGCTTTTTTCATTCGCCACAACACGTAAAAAATCTACATCCGTGCATTGCCACACCTGAAATTCATGATTGAATGAATCCCAATTTTCGCCTTCGAGTGAAATATGCCAATGCATTAAATCAGGTGTTTGTTTCAAGAAATTCCGCAGTCGTTTAGACGTGAACTGTCTTCCGATAGTTACAACCAAATCAGGTTGAAACAATTTTATATCCTTAATGGAAGCAAGGGTTCCATCAATATTAAAAACAGAATTTTCTATTGCCGTATTGCTGATGGGTTCCTGTAAAAGAACAACATCATCTTGCCCGTTCAGCAAATTCAAATAGCGCGATTTAGCCAACTGAAAATGATCTTTCCCACAAATTAGCAACTTTCGTTTTTTCGTTTTCCAAACTTCCAAAATTGTTTTTTTGTCTTGTTTTGACAAGGTTCCGGAAGTCGGAATTGTAATATTCAAATACGGTTTTTCAGATAACTCGTTTACCGTTTTATACAACGGTTCGCGAAGCGGCAAATTGATGTGAACAGGTGCATAATTGCTCATCAAATTCACACTTTCCCAATCGGTAAAATCCTCCGAAAGATTGTATGAAGCTGCGCAATAATTTTGAAAAACATTTACCTGATTGATTGCCTGATTTTCGCCTTTATTAATCAATTCCGCAGGACGGTCAGCCGTGAGAATGAGAAGCGGAATATGTTGATAAAATGCCTCACAAATTGCAGGAGCGAGATTTAAAACAGCCGTTCCGGAAGTACAAAAAACAGCTACCGGTTTACGAATTTGCTGTGCCAAACCAAGTGCAAAATAACCGGCACAACGCTCATCAAACAAAACGTGCTTTTCAATATCGGGATAATTGGAAAACTCCTGTACTAAAGGCGCAGAGCGCGAACCGGGAGATAAAACTACTTGTCTTAAACCCGATTTCCACAGGCGATAAACTAATTGCTGAATAACGATTTTATCAGTATGCATGACTAAATCAACGAGCGCAATATATCCAATTTATATTCCGTTTCAAGCCATTCTTTTTCCGCATCTGATGCGGCCGTGACACCACAACCTGCGTAAAAAATAAGTTGTTTTTGCGTAATTTCCGCACAGCGCAAATTCACAAACAGTCGCGCCTTGTCTCTTTTAATTTCCCCTAAATATCCACTATAAAACGAACGATTGAAGTGTTCATTCTTTTGAATAAAAGCCACCCCGTTTGTCTTCGGAAACGTGCCGACCGCGGGTGTCGGGTGCAACTCTTGTGTCAATACATTCCACGCAATATTATCTTTCTTTTTCGCCTTTATCACCGTGAGCAAGTGACGAAGATGCCCGTTTTGCAATACTTCCGATTCATAAGACACTTTTTTCAGTTGAGGAAATTTTTCCAATGAAGCGATAATGGAATCTGTTACAATTTGCTGCTCCTCTCCTTCTTTCTCCGTAAAACGGGTGCTGTTTTTCAACGTGCCTGCCAAAGAATATGTTTCTATTTTTTTCTTTCCGGACTTCAAAAGCAACTCGGGTGTAGCGCACAGCCAACAAGCCGTATTTTCAATAAACACCAAACAGACAAAGGCTTCAGAATATTTTTTCAGAACTTTGGATAAAAGCGTCAGTAAGTCAAAGTTTTCGGGTGTATCCACCGCCAAAATTTTCGCGGCTACCACTTTCGTGAATTGCTTTTTCGCAATCGCTTTCTGAATATTCTCCACCGATTTCAAAAAAGACTTTTTATCGGTAGATAGTTGTTTTGACTTATTCGGCAAGCCGAAATTGAGCGTTCCATTTTGCTTCTCAATCACATAGCGTTCCTTGCCGTCAAATGAATAAAAAACGAAACCGTTTTCCACTGTTTCGTTGAGTGAAAGTTTACGAGCCTTTCCTCGAACCGTGTGCACTTTTTTCTTGTTCGGAAAGCGATACACGACCACCGCATTTGGTAATTTTGCAACGGAAACAGACATTTTACAATCAATTATTATGACAAACCTAATCAATTAGACGGTTTGACAATCGGACAACGAAAAAATTATTCGCAATTCATAATTTTCATTCCTATTTAATACTTTCGCGCCACTTCTAAAAATAATTACGGTGACATTAATTAAGTCTATTTCAGGAATTCGCGGAACAATTGGTGGTTTCTCAGGTTCAAACTTGACTCCTGATGATATTGTAAAATTCTCTGCGGCTTTTGGCACGTGGATAATTGAAACTACGGGAAACCGTAAAGTTGTAGTGGGAAGAGATGCGCGGCTTTCCGGACAAATGGTGAACAATTTAGTAACCGGCACGCTAATGTCGATAGGTATCGATGTAGTAGATTTGGGACTTTCTACTACACCAACAGTGGAACTGGCCGTACATGCGGAGCGCGCTGGCGGTGGAATTATTATTACAGCAAGCCACAATCCGAAACAATGGAACGCACTGAAACTACTCAACTCGCAAGGCGAATTTATTTCGGCAAAAGCGGGCGAAGAAGTGTTGCGCATCGCAGAATCAAAATCTATTGAATATGAAGAAGTGAGTTCGCTGGGCAGCTACACGACTGACGACACCTATATTGAAAAACACATTGAGCAAATTCTGAAACTAAAATTGGTGGACGTAAATGCCATTCGAGAAAAGAAATTGAAAGTCGTAATTGATTGCGTGAATTCAACAGGCGGCATAGCGCTGCCGCCACTACTGAGAGCATTGGGTGTAGCTGAAATTGTGGAACTTTATACTGAACCGACAGGACATTTCCCACACAACCCGGAACCGCTTCCTGAAAACCTGAGTGAACTGGCGAGCACGGTAAAAAAATACAAAGCCGATTTAGGAATTGCCGTTGACCCGGATGTGGATAGACTCGCGCTCGTTTGCGAAGACGGAGAAATGTTTGGCGAAGAATATACACTGGTAGCAGTCGCAGACTATGTATTGAAAAACAAAAAAGGGAACACAGTCTCTAATCTTTCTTCTACCCGCGCTTTGCAAGACGTAACGGAAGCCGCAGGAGGCGAATATTTTGCTTCGGCTGTAGGCGAAGTGAATGTGGTGCAAAAAATGAAAGAAGTAAAAGCCGTTATCGGTGGAGAAGGAAATGGCGGTGTTATTTACCCTGCATTGCACTATGGTCGTGACGCGATGGCGGGGCTTGCGCTATTCCTTTCACATTTGGCAAAATCAGGAAAAACCGCATCTTATCTTCGTTCTGACTATCCAAGCTACTACATTGCTAAAAAGAAAGTGGATTTGGATACGAGCGTAAACATTGAAAATCTGTTTGATGAAATCGAAAAAAAATACGCTTCTCACGAAGTAAATACCGAAGACGGTGTGAAGATTTCATTTGATAAAGATTGGGTGCATTTGCGCAGGTCAAACACAGAACCGATTATTCGCATTTATGCAGAAAGTAATTCGGAAACTGCGGCTGAAAATATTGCCGGACAAATCATGAAAGATTTACAATACTTCAGTTCAGGGAAAAGATAAACGCCCAAGTGGGTAAAAAAAATGAGCAAGAATCTTATTCCTGTGGTGGAGCTTGGCGCGGCTGGCGCGCTTCGATGTTTTCCGATATAAAAAGTTGCTGCTTTTCTTTAGACAAAGCATATAAACCTTCAATAAATTCCTGCTGCTCTTTTTTACTCAGTTCCGAAAGTTTGAAACAGTAATCGCGTTCGCCTTCCATACCCCAAAGCGTAATTTCATGCGCGAGCTTTTTGCCCGTTCTTTCTTCATAATTTCCCACATATTGCTGAAATGCTATTTTCGATTCTCTATTGATGCCCG
>JAEYZB010000264.1 GCA_023428205.1 Bacteroidota bacterium
ACCAACTTGACGTACTTTGATGTGATGCTGGAATAACAAAGGAGCGAGGCGAAAGTCGTAAGCAAATCCTGTTCGTTTTTTCAGGGGCTTTGAAGTGGTTCAAAAAAACGAGGAGGATTAGATTCCCGCTTTCGCGGGAATGACGTAGTCCTTCGTTAACCATTTACCATTATCAATTAACCATTAGTTTTTATCTTCGCGCCATGACAGATTTTCTATTCTCTCCGCTTACAGCCATTTCTCCGATTGACGGACGCTATCAAAAACGCACAGCATCTTTAGCTGCTTATTTTTCCGAGTTCGGACTGATTCGCTATCGCGTGCAAGTAGAAATAGAATACTTGATTGCGCTTTCTCATTCAGGAATTGCGGAACTATCTTCGTTTTCCCAAAGTGATGAAGCCACTCTCCGTAAAATTTATCAGAACTTTTCGGTTGCCAATGCAGAGCGCATTAAAGAGATTGAAAAAACTACGAACCACGATGTAAAAGCGGTGGAGTATTTTTTGAAAGAAGAAATTGAAAAAAGCGGTTTGGTGCTGAATAAAGAATTTATCCATTTCGGACTGACTTCGCAGGATATTAATAACACAGCAATTCCACTTTCCATCAAAGAAGCAGATACGCAAATCCTCGTTCCGCAAATTGAAAAAATAATTGAGCAACTGACGGCTTTAGCGCGCGAATGGAAAGATATTCCGATGCTTGCCAGAACACACGGGCAGCCGGCTTCGCCTACTTCCTTGGGAAAAGAATTTTATGTGTTTGTCGAGCGTTTGCAAGGGCAGTTGGCTCCGCTGAAAAATATTCCTTACAAAGCCAAATTTGGCGGTGCAACCGGAAATTTGAATGCACATTATGTTGCGTATCCAAATGTAGATTGGATTTCGTTTGCTAATCAATTTGTGAGCGATAATTTAGGATTAGCGCGCCAGCAATTTACTACACAAATTGAACATTACGAATCGCTCGCGGCTCGCTTCGATACGCTGAAACGCATCAACACGATTTTGATTGACTATAGTCGTGATGTGTGGGCGTATATTTCCGTGGATTATTTCAAACAAAAAACGAAAGCAGGCGAAATTGGTTCATCAGCAATGCCACACAAAGTAAATCCGATTGATTTTGAAAATGCGGAAGGAAATTTGGGGATTGCGAATGCGCTTTTAGAACATCTTTCTGCAAAATTGCCTATTTCTCGTTTGCAGCGCGACCTGACCGATTCTACGGTTTTGCGCAATATCGGTGTGCCTTACGGACACGTTTTGATTGCGTTGGATTCTTTGCAGAAAGGGTTGGGGAAATTATTGCTGAATCCGCAAAAAATTAATGACGATTTGGAAGCCAACTGGGCGGTGGTTGCCGAAGCGATTCAAACGGTTTTACGCGCAAGTGGTGTCGCCAATCCTTACGAATTGCTGAAAGACCTGACCCGTGGAAATGTGATAAACAAAGAAACGATTCAGGAATTTATTGAAAAACTTGCTGTAAACGAAGACATTAAAACGCGCTTGCGCGCCATCACTCCGCAAAATTATATCGGCAAAAATCCGGTGTTCTGAAAAGAACGACCATTTTAGCAGGTTTCTTACTGTTGCTACTTTTTACGGGTTTTTCATTTGGCATTTTTTCTTTTCTTTGCGGGCTATTAATTCAACTATACACCAAAAATGAGCAGAGCTGTTTACATTACCAAAGTGTCGAAATTTCTTCCTAATGACCCCATTTCCAATGACGAGATAGAAACTATTTTAGGGACGATTAATGGAAAACCGTCAAAAGCGCGTCCTATCATTTTGCGCAATAATCAAATCAAGACTCGATATTATTCTATAGACCGAAACGGAAACACCACACACACGAGTGCGCAACTGGCAAAAGAGGCGATTATGAATTTGTGTGATGAAAATTTTTCGGCAAATGATATTCAGTTATTGGCTTGCGGAACTACAACGCCTGACCAATTACTTCCTTCGCATACTTCGATGGTGCATGGTGAATTGAAAGCATCTCCTACGGAGATTGTTTCCACCACCGGTGCATGCAGCAATATTGTGCAGGCTTTGAAGTTTGCATTTATGTCGGTGGGAGCGGGGCTCTCGGAAAATGCTGTTTGTGCGGGTTCAGAGCGATTTTCGCATTGGATGATGGCGAAATATTTCAAAGAAGAAGCAGAGAAAGTAGCGCAACTGGAAGATGAGCCGATGCTGGCATTTGAAAAAGATTTTTTGCGTTATATGCTTTCCGATGGTGCAGGTGCAGCGTTGTTGGAGTCGCAACCGAATAAGAATGGACTTTCTTTGAAAATTGAATGGATAGACCAACGTTCGTATGCCAATCAACTGCCGACTTGTATGTATGCCGGAGCTGTTCGCAACGCAGATGGCACCATCACCGGTTGGGCACAAATAGACCAAGAACGCTGGACAAGCGATTCGGTTTTTGCTATGAAGCAAGATACGCGTTTATTGGGTGATAACATCGTGAAATTTGGCGGAGTTTTCTTGAAAGATATTGTAGCGAAACGAGGTTTTGATGTTTCCTCTATCAACTATTTCTTACCACACTTATCCTCATACTATTTTGCTCCGCGCATTGAAAATGAATTGCGCGAAATCGGTTTGGATATTCCTGCGGAAAAATGGTTTACCAACTTGAGAGAAGTCGGAAACTTAGGTGTAGCTGCGCCTTTCGTGATGTTGGAAGAACTGATTAACTCGGGCAGATTGAAAACAGGCGACAAAATTTTGATGATGATTCCGGAAAGTGCGCGCTTTAACTTTGCGTATATTCTTTATACGGTGGTGTAAATTTCATCACCAAAAAACGTGCTCATTTTTTGCACCCATTTACTTTGTAAACTGACCGGACACTATCAGGTCTTTAGAATCTTTGCTGTACACATAAAACCCTTCACCGCTTTTCGCGCCCAAGCGACCTGCCATCACCATATTTACCAATAACGGACACGGTGCGTATTTCGGATTTCCAAAGCCATCGTGCAAGACACGCATAATCGCCAAGCAAACATCTAAGCCGATAAAATCCGCCAACTGTAAAGGACCCATAGGGTGTGCCATACCCAATTTCATTACCGTGTCAATTTCTTTTACCCCTGCCACACCTTCGTACAACGAATAAATTGCCTCGTTTATCATCGGCATCAAAATTCGGTTCGCCACGAAACCCGGATAATCGTTCACTTCAACAGGGGCTTTCCCTAAGTTTTCCGAGAGTTTCATAATGGTTTCGCATACCGCATCAGAAGTGGCGTACCCGCGAATCACTTCCACCAATTTCATCACGGGAACAGGATTCATAAAGTGCATGCCGATGACTTTATCGGCACGTTTGGTAGCCGCAGCGATTTTCGTAATGGAAATAGAGCTGGTGTTCGTAGCTAAAATGGTTTCAGGCGCAGCAAACGAATCTATCTGTGCAAATATTTTCAGTTTCAAGGTTTCATTTTCGGTAGCCGCTTCGACTACTAAATCTGCACCTTTCACGCCTTCTTCCAAGGAAGTCAAAAACGACAGATTATTCAGCGCAGCTGTTTTTTGTTCTTCGCTCACGCTGCCTTTCGAAATCATACGGTCAAAGTTTTTGATGATGGTCTGCTTTGCTTTCTCCAAGGCTGCTTCCGAAATATCTACCAAATTTGTTTTATATCCGTTTTGCGCAAAAACGTGTGCAATTCCATTGCCCATTGTACCCGCGCCTATTACTGTTACGTTTTTCATCTGTGTAAAATTGAGACGCCAAACCTAAAAAAATCTTCTCACTGTTGAAATGGGTGAAAAAAACGAGGTCGCTGAGCATAGTCGAAGTGAGTAGGAAGACGCGCTAATGTTTTTAACGTAGCTATTCATTAGCGTTTCATTAAAAATTTTACTTTTACCAAAACAGAATTTTCAAACCAAATCAGTAGCCAATGAAATCTATTTTATCGGTATGCTTTATTTTTACTTATTTATTTATTCAGGCGCAGGAAGTCAGCGGAATTTTATTTGACAAACGAACTGGCGAGCCGCTCATTGCGGCTTCCGTTTCTATTAAAGGCACAACGGTCGGTGTGCAAACCGATATTGACGGTAAATTTCAATTTAAGCCGAATCAAAAATTTCCTTATACCATTGTGTTTTCCTATATTGGTTACGAGCCGATAGAAATTGTGGTGAACAGCAATGAGCAAGCATCGCGCCCTTTCACCATTCGTTTGGAAGAAAAAGATAAAGTGCTGAAAGATGTGGTGATTGAAGATGTGCGCATCACCCAAAAGCAAAAAGAAAATCCGCTGACGGTGGAGAGTATGGGATTGCAGCAAATCAAACAAACTGCTTCTTCTACTTTTTATGAGGGACTGAGTACGCTGAAAGGGGTGGATATGACGACCGCTTCGCTTGGTTTTGTGGTAATTAATACGCGCGGTTTTAACTCCACTTCGCCTGTGCGTTCGTTGCAGCTTTTAGATGGTGCGGACAACCAAGCTCCGGGATTAAATTTCAGTATCGGAAACTTCGCGGGGGCATCGGAAATTGATATTCAAAAAGTGGATTTAGTCGTGGGCGCAAGCTCCCCGCTTTATGGACCGAATGCGTTTAACGGAGTGCTGAATCTGCAAACCAAAAATCCGTTTTATTACCCTGGATTAACGGTGTTTGTAAAAGGCGCGGAACGCAATTTGTTTGAAGGCGCGATTCGCTTTGCACAAGCATTCAAAAACAAAAAAGGAGAAGATAAGTTTGCTTTTAAAATCAACGCTTCCTATCTGCGAGCATACGACTGGGAAGCCGATAATGCAGCCAAATCAGAAAACATTAACGCCATTCAACCGGCAACGAACCCCGGTGGATATGACGCGGTAAACCGCTATGGCGATGAGTTGCAATCGCAAGCTCAGAATAATTTTTCAGGAATGGGGCAGGTTGCAAAGTGGCTGGGTCTAGGACAATTTCATCGAACGGGCTATTGGGAAAAGGACATAGTGGATTATAACATTTCCAACCTGAAAACCAGTGCGGCCTTGCACTATAAAATCACGAACAAAATTGAAGCGAAAGCAGCTTACAATTTTGGTTTTGGAACTACCGTTTATCAGGGCGATAACCGATATAGCTTGAAGAATTTGCAATTTCACCAAGTGCGTTTGGAGGTGAGCCAACCCGATAAATTTTACATCAGAGCCTATACCTCAATGGAAGATGCGGGCAATTCGTATGATGCTGTATTTACCGCTTTGAAAATGCAACAAGCGGTGAAGAGCGACAATGCTTGGTCTGCGGACTACATTAAATATTGGTCAGATTATGTTTATGGAAAAGGTGGGCAACCGGGGTTAGGAAAACTATTTGATTTGCCGGGCATGCCGACAAGTGGTTATCAAAATCCGTCTGCGTGGTTCGGAGACTCTTTGGCAATCACTTATGGAGTAGCGCAAGATGTGATGGAACAATATAGAGACTCTGTGGTTAAATGGCATAATGAAGCGAGATCTTATGCAGATACTGCGGGAGGAAAAGTATATGCAGCACCGGGAACTCCCGAATTTCAGCGACTGAAAGACAGTATCACTGGTCGCTCGTTGGGTGAAGGCGGAACAAAGTTTTTCGATAAAAGTAAATTGGTACACATACAAGGAGAATACAAATGGGACATCAAAAAGAAAGGACAGGAAAAGAATTGGTTTGATTTAATAACCGGTGCGAGTTTTAGAATGTATTTACCGTATTCGGAAGGATCATTATTTGTGGACTCTAATAC
>JAEYZB010000065.1 GCA_023428205.1 Bacteroidota bacterium
CGATTCTACCGTGATTGAAAAACATTTACACCTCTTGCGCGATTTGCCCGAATATCAAACCATTTATCGTTTGCTTACGGAAAACATTCAACACAAAAAATAATCTCCTCCTTGTTTGAATAGGGCATTTTGGGTATGTTCGCATACAAAGTCCGCAGCTATTTATGAAGCGGTTTCTAACCATACTGTTTTCAGCTCCTGTCTCTGTATCGGTTTTTGCTCAAACAGCAACTTCCGACACGCTCAACTGGAATGTCATTACTTCCAATCGAAACAACTACGACAATATCCCTGTAATCACGCTTTCGGAATCGGAAACTGAATCGGATGCAAACACACAAAACGTAGCCGGTATTTTGTCGGCATCGCGCGATGTTTTTCTTACAAACTCTGCTTTTCAACTTTCGCAGGGCGGATTTCGCTATCGAGGATATGCTGCTGAAAACACCGCCATTTTGATTAATGGCATTTCTATGAATGACCCCGATAACGGCTCCGTTTTTTGGAGCGAATGGGGTGGACTGAATGATATGTTTCGCGGGCGACAAACGACTGTCGGGTTGGCGAATTCTACCTTTGCCTTTGGCGGTTTGGGTGGCGGACTTTTATTTGATTCGCGGGCAGGACATGTCTATAAAGGATTGAATGTAGGTTATGCCATCACCAATCAGCGTTATCGCCATCGCATCAATGCCAGCTATGCCAGCGGTTTTTTAAAAGGCGATTGGGCGGTGGCCGCTGCGTTTACAAGACGTTGGGCAGAAAAAGGCTACGAACCCGGCACCTATTATGACGGCTACTCGTTTTTCTTTTCAGTCGAGAAACTAATCAAAACCCATCACAGTCTTTCGCTTACGACTTTTGGTGCACCCACAAAAAGCGCACGAGCAGCCTATTCCACGCATGAATTTCAAGATTTGGCGAACAATATTTATTACAATCCTGCTTGGGGATACCAAAACGGACAAATTAGAAACGCCAATATTTCCAACAATTTCGCACCCGTAGTGATTTTAAATTATGAAGGAAAACTTTCATCATTTAGCAATTTAATGGCTTCCGTTTCCTTTCAGTCGGGCTACAATAAGTATTCAGGCTTTGATTGGTACAACTCGCAAAATCCTGCGCCCGACTATTACCGCAATGTACCGAGTTTGATGGATGACAGCGTAACCCGCCAGCAAGTGATAGCAAGCTATACCGCGAATCCTGATTTATTGCAAATTCAATGGGACAAAATTTACACCATCAACCGCAATGCCTACGACTCGGTAGAAAACGCGAACGGAAGCGGAGAAACGGTACGCGGAAACTGGTCGCGCTATGTGATTAGCGACCGAGTAGAAAAAAGCACGACCGGACAGTTCAATACAATTGTCAACCACACAATTAATGAACGCTTATCGCTTACCGCAGGCGTATCATATCAGTTTAGCAGAAGTCGCTTCTACAAACAGCTTACTGATTTATTGGGTGGCGATTTTTTTGTCAACCTCAATCAATTTGCCGAACGCGACTATGTGGGTAATGACACTGCCATTCAATACAACACGGACAAAATGAATGCCATTGTGAAAACGGGCGACATTTACGGTTACGACTATTACAGCACGCTACACAAAGGTTCTGCCTGGGCACAATTGTATTTCAAGTTTAATCGTGTTGAGTTTTTCGGAGGAGTTACCGTTTCTGACAGTTACTTTTGGCGAACAGGAAATTTTCGAAATGGTTTGTTTTTGGATAACTCAAAAGGGGATTCTAAAAAAATCAATTCGTTCAATTATGGCTTGAAAGGTGGCTTGCAAATAAAAATTGACGGACGAAATTATTTGTATGCAAATACGATGTATCAAACCGTAGCGCCTGCGTTTAATGATGCATTTTCCTCTCCACAATTACGCAATGCTATTTTACCAAAACTCACCAACGAAAAACAATTCGGATTTGAAGCCGGATATATTTTCAAGTCGCCAAAAATTTCTGCTAAAGCAACTTTTTTCTACTCCGCCATTCGTGATGCCATTCAAAACTATACGTACTATAATGACGATTATAACACGATGGTCAATTATTCTTTGAGCGGCATAAACAAACGACACCTTGGTGGAGAGCTCGGTTTTGATTATAATATTTGGAATGGACTTGGCATAACCGCTGTCGCGAACACAGGGAAATACACCTACACTTCGCGCCCCGTGGCATATATCACGAAGAATAATGACAACAAAGTGTTGGATAATGAGAAAACCATATATTGGAAGAACTACCATGTTGCAAATGGCCCGCAAATGGCGTATTCATTAGGCTTGCGCTATCGCTCTCCACAGTATTGGAATCTCGGATTGAATTTGAATTATTTTGATGGAATGTATGTGAATATAAGTCCCGCGCGCAGAACAGCCGATGCAATGGTAAATGTCAACCCCAACTCAGAAACATGGAATAACATCATTGACCAAGAAAAACTAAAAGGGCAATTTACGATGGATTTGCGCGGAGGATACTCGTGGTTTTTAAACAAAACCTTTAAGCTAAAAAGCAAGGAACGATTTTATATCATTTTCAATTGGACAATCTCTAACATAACCAACAACACGAAGTTTGTGCTATATGCCAATGAACAACTCCGTTTTGACTACAATGAAAAAAACACGGAAAAGTTTGCCACTAAATATAAATACGCTCGCGGTATCGGATATTTTATTTCACTCAGTTTCAGAATGCAGTAACGAGTGAAAAACGAAAAAATCAACGCCATGAAAACACTAAAAACACTTTTTGCGATAACCCTTTTGCTGACGGCTTCAGGTTGTGTGAAAGATAAATTTGACGAGCCGCCTTACGAGGGAGAAGACCCAAAAAACATTTCGGCAAACACCTCTATTGCTTCGCTGAAATCGTTCTACACGATTGGCGCTTCAACCCCTAAAGAAATCACCGATGACTGGATTATCTGCGGCATCGTAAATGGCGATGATAAAGAAGGAAATTTATATAAAACAATCAGCATTCAAGATTCAACGGGCGGCATTCAGGTAAACATTGACAACTCATACTTGTATAATGATTACCCTGTCGGGCGCAGAGTGTTTATTAAATGCAAAGGATTGTATTTGGGCGAATATTCAGGCATGGTACAAATAGGAGGATACATTGATAATTCAGATGGTCGCATACAATTAGGAGGAATCAGCAGTGTAATTGCACAAGACAAAATTCTGAAAGGCAAATGGAATCAACCGGTGAGCGTGCTGAATATCTCGATTGCCGATTTGGACAGCGTGGCACACCAATCGATGTTGGTGAAATTAAATGATGTGGAATTTGCCTGTGGCGAAACCAATCAGCCGTATGCCGATGCCGTCAATTTAGGAGCACTGAATAGAGTGTTGGAAGATTGTTCCGGAAATCAAATTACGGTGCGCACGAGTGGCTACGCGAAATTTGCGAGGGAACGCACGCCTGAGGGCAGAGGTTCTGTTACGGCTCTTTTCACGGTGTATAAATCATTTTCGTACTGGACTCCGCAATTGATTTTGCGAAACACCAATGATGTGCAACTGACCAACAATACACGCTGCAACGGAGCAATAGCAGGCGTTTCTTCGCTAATTTCCATTGGCACTTTGCGAGCATTATACACCGGCAGCCCGATTTACGCACTGTGTGCAAACAGAATTCGCGGAGTGGTGGTGTCAGATAATTCAGGAAGTAATATTGACCCGTATAATGCGATAATACAAGATGAAACAGGCGGAATTACAATTCGTTTTTCGGAACCACATTCGTTGAGTTTAGGCGATGTGGTAGAAATCTCCACTTCGGGAGCAGAACTTTCTGAGTATAGACGTTTATTGCAACTGAATGATGTGCGCCTGGAAAATATCGTAAAACTAGGAACAGAAACGCCTGTTCCGAATCCATTGACATTGGCGGATATTGTAACGGATTTTGAAACGTATGAATCTACATTGGTCGCCATTACGGATGCTGTCTTAAGCGGGAATAGCGGGAAGTATGGCGGTAGCGTAAATATGACGGATGGCTCAGGAAGTATTATTTTGTACACGCGCTCCGATGCAGATTTCGCACAACTCAATTATCCAATCGGACAAAGGACAGTAGTAGGTGTTTTGCAACAATTCAACTCCGGCTATCAAATCAGCATTCGCACCACGGCAGATGTGTACTAAGAGAAAAAAGTTGAAGGTAAAATCCTGCTCGTTTTTTCGAGGGACTTGCAAATGGGAGAAAAAAACGAGGAGATTTTACTCATTAAATCTCTCTATTCACATCAAATTTTTCCAAGTAATCTGCCACACGCTTCACGAACGAACCGCCCAATGAACCATCCACAATACGGTGGTCGTAAGAATGGCTGAGGAACATCATATGACGAATACCAATCGTGTCGCCTTCGGGAGTTTCGATCACCACCGGTTTTTTGCGAATCGCTCCCACCGCTAAAATCGCCACTTGCGGTTGCAAGATGATTGGCGTTCCCATTACATTTCCGAATGTGCCTACATTGGAAAGCGTAAATGTTCCGCCTTCAACTTCTTCAGGTTTCAATTTGCCCTCACGAGCCCGTCCCGCCAAGTCATTTACTTTTTTCGCCAAACCAACCAGATTCAAGGTATCGGCATTTTTGATTACAGGGACTATCAAGTTTCCACTTGGAAGAGCCGCTGCCATACCGATATTAAAATCCTTTTTAACGATGATATTATTCCCGTCAATAGACGTGTTTATCATTGGAAAATCGCGCAACGCTTTAGCGACAGCCTCCAAAAATATTGGCGTGAACGTGAAGTTTTCGCCATAGAGTTTTTTGAATTTGTCTTTGATTTTGTTTCGCCATAATACCAAGTTCGTAACGTCTGCTTCCACGAACGAAGTAACGTGAGCCGAGGTATGTTTGGAGTTCACCATATTTTGCGCAATCATTTTGCGCATTCTGTCCATTTCAATAATTTCGACATTCCCGCTATACGATTTTGTGGCAACCACATCGGTTGTTTGCGGAACAACTACTTTGGTTGCTGAGCTTGTCGAAGCCTCTTCTTTTTGCGGAGCAACCACCACACCCGCTTTACGATTTTCTACATATTGCAAAATGTCTTTTTTCGTAACACGACCATTTGCGCCTGTTCCTGCCAAAGCCTCTAATTCCGCCATACTCACGCCCTCCTGACGCACAATATTTAAAACCAATGGCGAATAAAACCGATCATCCGTTGCATTTACTTTTGTGGCGCTTACCGCTGTGCTTGTTGTTGCTTGTGGCGTTTGCACGGGAGCAGAAACAGAAGTAGTCGTTTGTGTTTTTGGAGCAGAAGACGTATTGCCCGCTTCGGTTTCAATCACGGCTACCACTTTGCCTACGGCAACTACATCATTTTCGTTAAACAAAAGCTCCTGCAACACTCCTGCCACAGGCGAAGGGACCTCCGAGTCCACTTTATCGGTTGCAATTTCCAACACCGCCTCATCAATACTTACCGCATCACCGATTTTTTTATTCCATTTCAAAATCGTTGCCTCCGTAATACTTTCGCCCATTTTGGGCATTATCAATTCGTAGCGCGCCATTTAGTTTTGTGTTTTTCTGTCTCAAAATTCCGTCTAAAACTATAAAAATATTGGAAATCTGAACGGAAAGACTACATTTGCAACCCGCAAGCCTCAGTGGCGGAATTGGTAGACGCGCTCGACTCAAAATCGAGTGTTGAAAGACGTGGGGGTTCGATTCCCTCCTGGGGTACAGCAAGGTCGCTCAAATAGGAGCGACCTTTTTTTATGCTCGTAATTTTCTATCTTCGTCAAGTTATTGATTCTTATATTACAAATAAACGATGATGAAAAATTTGATGTTGTTATTTATCGCTACGACCATTTCTGTTTGCGATGCACAAACCGTGATTTTTTCGGGAAAAATTGAAAATCCAAATTCTGATTCACTGACAATTTCAAATGGCATTGTCGGTAAACTACCGGCTATTCATCTGAAAAAAGACGGCACCTTTCGCGACACATTGACATTGGAAGAGGGTGAATATACCCTCTATGACGGAACCGAACGAACAACCGTTTATTTGAAACCGGGCGATGATTTATCGCTCACGTTGAACACAAAAGAATTTGACGAAACCATTGTTTACAAAGGAATCGGTGCGAATGAAAATAATTATATCGCACAAAGAATACTTTGGCAGGAAAAGAATGAGGGCTTAGAAAACCCTTCCATATTCTGCAAGTTGAATGAGGCGGACTTTTTAAAATTTGTTGATTCTGCTGCCACGCTCAAAAAGGATTTTCTAAATCGTTATTCCTTGGAAAACCGTTTCGCTACTGCAGAAAAAAGATTTATTGAATACGAACGACTAAACCGAATTGCCAATTACGAATGGATGCATGGCTATTTTACGAAAAACACCGATTTTAAAGTTTCTGCAAACTATCCGAATGCTTTCCAAAATCTGGATTTTAATGATGACCGTTTTGCTGACGATGAAACGTATCTTTCATTATTACAAACGTATTTCAAGGAAAAGGCGCGAGCAAAAACGAAAGAAGATACAACCCGCATTTTTATTGTGGAGTTCGCAAATGCCATTCAGTTGGGAGTGGGGAATACAAGCGTAAAGGACGGCTTGGCACGCTTTCTTACAGAGACCTATTTCGGAGCAGGAGACAATATAGATGCAGCCTATACTGCCATAAGTGAGCTTATTGCTTCCAAAAAACTGCGTGCGACATTAGACAAGAAATATACTTCGCTGAAAAAAGTTCGAAAAGGAAATGCATCCCCTGATTTTTCGCTGAAAGATGTCAAAGGCAAAACATTTTCATTGGCTAACTTCAGAGGAAAAGTCGTGTACATTGACCTTTGGGCCACATGGTGCGGGCCGTGCAACCGAGAGCTGCCTCATCTGAAAAAAATAGAAGAAGAATTTCGCGGGAAAAACATTGCATTTGTCGGAATATGCACTCGCGACAAAAAAGAAAGTTGGGAGAAATTTTTGAAAGAAAAAAAATTGGGTGGCACACAGCTTTTTGCACCCGACCAAGACGGTGATTTCTTTAAAGATTATAATGTAAGCGGAATTCCTCGTTTTATTATCCTTGATAAAGAAGGAAAAATTGTTGATGCCGATGCAAAACGTCCTTCCCAGCCGGAATTGAAAACTCAGTTAGAATCGTTGTTGTAAATGCAGTTTGTATTTCCCTCTTTTCTTTGGGCATTGGCGTTAGTCGCCATTCCGATTATCATTCACCTGTTTCGCTTTCGCAGGTTTCGCACGGTGTTTTTCAGCAACGTAGCATTTTTGAAAGAAATCAAACAAGAGTCTAATAAGCAAAGCAAATTGAAACATTTGCTCGTGCTGGCATCACGGATTTTGGCAATCCTTTTTTTGGTATTGGCGTTTGCGCAACCGTTTATTCCTGCTCAAAATCACACGGCACAAATCGGCAAAAAATTTGTAAGCATATATCTGGACAATTCTTTTTCCATGGGCGCGACTGATGGCGCAAAATCACTCTTGGAC
>JAEYZB010000225.1 GCA_023428205.1 Bacteroidota bacterium
GTGTATAATCATGGCAATGCCCATCAACAAATACACCACACGGATAACGGTCCAATTTTTCAGAATTCGTTCTTTCATTTTTATCGATTTAATTTGTGTTTTAAGCTGCTCCAACCACCACCATTGTATACGGTGTAGCCTTTGCTTTGCAGCAAATTTTTTGCAGAAGAACTTCGCATTCCGCTTGCACAGCAAGTAATAATCGGCACTTCTTTTTTGAAGTGCAACAGATGATTATGCAAATTGTTCAGCGGAATGTTCTGCGAACCTTTGATGTGTCCGCTCTTGTATTCTCCTTGTGTGCGAACATCCACAATTACGGCACCATTTTCTACTAATTCGGCATAATCAACAGATGAACCACCGAACAAATTTTTCAAAAAGTCTAACATCGTTTATTTATTTTGAGATTGACAAAAATTTACGTCTAACCACGAACCTCCATTATAACACTCAATACCCTTTTGTGACAGCAAATATGCGGCTTGTCCGCTTCGATTTCCGCTTGCGCAACACAGCACTAACGGTTGTTTCAACTTTTTGATTTCTTCCACTCGTTCCGGAATTTCGTTCAACGGAATATTGATAGAGCCGCTTACACTTCCTCCCATAAACTCTCCAGGAGTCCGTACATCTATAATTGTGCATGCGTTGTCTTTGATGATTTTTTCTACATTCATATTTATTATAGTTTAATTGTTTGCGTTTTCTTTTTTAAACATACTGAAAAGCAATCCCCCCATTAATGCACCATACAGTGTGCTGTTTAGCGGTTTGGAAGTGATGGCGCAAGTGCCGTTTACACAGCCCACAAATTGGTAATACAAATAACCGCCTACTGCTCCAACGATTATCCCGATAGTCGTGAGCCAGTATTTTTTAATAAACAGTTTCATGGCTTTTCTTTTGAATTGATGCCAAATGGTACATACAAAGGGCAAAAGCCGATAATGGACGTGAGTATAAACACTGCGGCTAACGCGCCTAACACGATTGCGAATGTTCCTGAAATGACGTTTGTGAAATACAAAACCCCGATGAGAACTGCAATCAAAATGCGGATTTTTTTGTCTAATGATCCCATGTTTGTTTTCATAGCTTTATTTTTATTTATGATTTACTAATTCATTTACTTTTTCCCATGTTCCGCCATTGATTACATTCTTGAATCCATTTTGTTCTAAAATATTTTTGGCTTGGCCACTGCGGTTTCCGCTTCGACAAAACACTACGATTTTTTTCTTCCCGTTAAACTCCTTGAGTCGGTTCGGTACTTCGCCAAGCGGAATATTTACAGCGCCTTTCGCGCTACCGTCCGCAAATTCGGCAGGAGTTCGGACATCCACCAAAAAGGCGCCTTCTTTTACTGCCTGTGCCACTTCAGGATTACTGGTTTGCGCGAAACCGTTTTTGAAAAAGAAGCCGATTAAGGCTATTGCGATAATCGAATAGAAAATCAGTTTAATACTTTGCTTTGACATACGAAATTTGTTTTAGGGATATTTGTTAATGAAATTGCTTTGAATCCACCTTCAACTTCGGTGAAGTTTCGATAGCCACGCGCCTGCAAAATGCTTGCGGCAATCATACTTCTGTAGCCGCCTGCACAATGCAAGTAAAAGTGTTCTTGTGGGTTGATATTTTTAATCCAGTCGTTGATATATGCAAGCGGTTTGCTGTATGCTTCTTCTACGTGTTCGGCTGCGTATTCGCTCTCTTTGCGAACATCCACTATTTTGCAGTCAGTATTGAATAATGAAGCAAATGTTTCGGCAGAAATACGGTTTACGGTATCGATTTCTTTTCCGGCATTTTCCCAAGCCGAAAAACCGCCTTCCAAATAACCCAACACATTATCGAAACCAATTCGACTCAAGCGGGTAATGGCTTCTTCTTGTTTGTCTTCGTCTGTTACCAATAAAATCGGTTGTTTCACATCCACGACTAATGCCCCCACCCAAGGAGCAAAATCTCCCGCTAAGCCGATATTTACGGACTGAGGAATAAAACCCCTCGAAAAAACGAGGTCGTTTCGGGTGTCTATAATCAATGCTCCGGTGCTTTCTGCCACAGCTTCAAATTCGGCAGGGGTCAAGGCATTTAAGCCGTGTTGTAAAACCTTGTCAAAACTTTCATAGCCTTTTTTGTTCATCGCCACGTTCATTCCGAAATATCCCGGAGGAGGTAGCAGTCCGTCCGTAACCGCTTTTACAAAAGTGGATTTGTCCGGTTGGTTGAGTGCGTAATTTATCTTTTTCTGATTGCCCAGTGTATCTGCCGTTTCTTTCATCATATTTTTTCCGCAAGCAGAACCCGCACCGTGTGCCGGATATACCGTGATGTCGTCCGCAAGCGGAAGAATTTTTTGGTAAAGGCTGTCGTATAACAGCCCTGCCAATTCTTCCTGTGTCATGTGCGCTGCTTTCTGTGCCAAATCGGGACGCCCTACATCTCCCAAAAACAGGGTATCTCCACTGAACAACACTACGTCTTTCCCGGTTTCGTCAATCAATAAAAAACAGGAACTTTCCATCGTGTGCCCTGGAGTGTGCAACACTTTTATTTTTATACTGCCTAGTTCAAAAATCTGATTGTCTTCCGCAATGATGGCTTCAAATTCGGGTTTTGCGGTAGGTCCGTAGATAATTTTTGCTCCCGTTTTTTTCGCCAAATCCAAATGCCCGCTCACAAAATCTGCATGAAAATGCGTTTCAAAAACGTATTTCAATTTTGCGTTGTCTTTTTGAAGACGGTCAATGTAGGGCCTTGTTTCTCGCAAAGGATCAATGATCGCGGCTTCTCCATCTGATATAATGTAATATGCACCTTGAGCTAAACAGCCCGTATAAATTTGTTCTACCTTCATAGTTCATCTTTTGATGATGCAAAAATAGAGTGAGTCCCTCCCGATAACGGTTACTTTTGTTACACAAAACGTTTAAAAAATGCAAACGTTATTTATTTCTTCCTGAAACTGCAAAATACAAAATTTTGTATGGTATCAAAAGGGGTTTTGTGGTTAATGGAGAAGCTGTCTGATTTTTCAAAATATTTTCCGAAAACATCTGTTAGAGACGTTTCAGAGTATTGTTTAATTTCTATACCACTACATTTCTTGGGGCCTTGCTCCGAAAAAGTTCCGACAATTAAGACTCCATTAGAATTAATGTTTTGCTGTGCTGTTTTGATATAATTTGCAATTTCTTTTTCATCTGTCAGAAAGTGAAAAGCGGCTCTGTCGTGCCAAAAATCATATTTCTCTGTCGGTTGAAAAGATGCTGCATCGGCTACAATCCATTTCACGGCAGTGGCTTTGTGTCCAAGTCGGATTTTTGCCCGTTTTACAGCGTTTTCAGAGATGTCTAAAACGGTAATATCGGTATAGCCTAATTGCAACAAATAATCAACAAAAAAGCTGTCGCCACCGCCAATGTCAATAATTTTCGCGGTTAAAGGAACGCTAAATTGTTTAATAAAATATAGCGATGTTGTAGGATTGGGTTGATACCAGCTCACTTCATCCAGTTGCTTAGTTTCGTAAATGTTTTCCCAATGTTTTTTCCTGTCTAAAGTTTCCATAATTAATGAATAAAAAATTCTTTGATGATAATATAAATACCCATTGCTAACACAAACCAGCCGAAAGCGGATTTTAATTTCTTGCCGTCTATTTTGTGTGAAACAGAACTGCCCACTAAGATGCCAATAACCGCAATGGCCGTAATGCTAAAAATCAGCTTCCAGTCAATAGCAATCGTGGACAATGAAAAAACAAAGCCCGAAAGTGAGTTAATCGAAATAATGACTAAAGATGTGCCAATTGCCGATTTCATTGGCAATTTTAGAAAATGAATGAGTGCGGGAATAATTAAAAACCCTCCGCCAGCCCCAACCAAACCGGTAAGCATTCCAACAAAAAACCCTTCGAGAATCACAATGGGATAATTCATTGCTTGACCTTGATCTTTGTCTTCGGGAAGTTTGCTTTTAATCATATTATAGGATGCCACAATCATCAATACGGCAAACAACAGTAACAGCAAAATGTCTTTTGTGATGGTGATGCCGCCAATGTGGAAAAGATATTGTGGAATAGCGGGAACAACAAACATACGTGTGAGAAAAACGGAAAAAATAGATGGAATGCCGAAAACGAAAACAGTTTTCAGGTTTATCAAGCGGTCTTTGAAATAAGAAAGAGAACCTGCAATGCTCGTGGTGCCAACAATGAAAAGAGAATAGACTGTTGCTTGGCCGGCTTCCACTCCGAATAAATATACCAAAACCGGAACGGTTAAAATACTGCCCCCTCCACCGATTAAGCCGAGTGAAACCCCAATTAAAATTGATGCAAAATAGCCTATAATTTCCATACAAAGTGCGAAGTTACTTTACAGTTTATCGGAGTTGCGTAACAAGAGTTACATAAGTACAATTTTATTTCTGCCGAGCTGTACATTGCCGTTTTCTTCCAACTGTTTCAATAGGCGGGAAACTACTACACGAGCGGTTCCGAGTTCGTTGGCCAACTGTTCGTGTGTAATATTGATAGTGCTACTACCTGTTAGTTCTTGTTTTTTGCGAAGCAATGCGAGTAATCGTTCGTCCACTTTCTTGAAAGCAATTTCGTTTATCACTTCCAGCAATTCTTCGAAACGTTTGTGGTACAATCGGAAAATAAAGTCTAGCCATTGCGGATATTCTTTTATCAGCAAGCCCACTTTATCTATTGGAATAAAAAGAATTTCCGTTGTTTCTTCTGCAACGGCTCTCACCTTGCTGGTGTCTTGGTGTAAGCCGCCCAAAAATGACATAATACAACTTTCTCCTGCTTTGATATAATACAGTAAAATCTCTCTGCCGTCTTCATCAATACGCATTACACGAATACTTCCTTTCGATACAATCGGAATGGCTTTGATGTAGGTGTTTTCATTCAATATCACCTCGCCTTCGGAAAAGATTTTGGTAAACCCTAAATCCGCTAATTTTTCTCGTAGTTCTTTGGACGATTTGAATTCCGTTATTTCGTTCAGATTCATAAAGACAATGATAAAGAATAATGTCGGATTCCAATTTATCAAATTCTCATTTTGAAAAGAAACAAAACCTATCTACATTCGCCCAAAATCAAACGCCCTTGTCGCTTATTCGCAAAGCATATAAATCCTTATTCGCAGACGAAAACGAATTGTCAAAATATGTTCGTTCCATTTCAGGAGTCGCCCCTTCCAAAATCAAACTGTACCAAAAGGTTTTCCGTCATCGCTCGGCTTATCCAAATGCAAAAGAAAACAACGAACGATTAGAATTTTTAGGGGACTCCGTTTTAGATATGTTGGTTGCGGAATTTTTATTGAAAAAATATCCGTATCGAGAAGAAGGGTTTCTTACTGAAATGCGCTCGAAAATTGTGAATCGTGCTTCGCTCAATGCAGTGGGGAAGAAATTAGGTTTGTCGGACAGATTAGAATATGCCAAACGCAATTTAGACGAAGCCCCGAAGGACTTAGATGGTAATACATTGGAAGCGTTGTTGGGGGCAATATATATAGACGCAGGCTTAGATGCCGTTCGCAGATTTGTACACAAACGGTTGCTGCAAAATATGATTGATGTGGAAATGTTGGAAGCAACGCACATTGATTTTAAGAGCAGAATTTTTCATTACATACAAAGACATTCGTTGAAAGTAGATTTCGTTATTTCATCAGAACAGTCTAAAAATAGACGGGCGTATTTTGTGGTCGATTTAATGATTGATGGAAAATTAGTGGCGCAAGGGGAGGGGCTTAGTAAAAAAGGGGCAGAGCAGGCGGCATCAATGAAAGCTTTGACGATTCTTACTAAACACGGCATTGATGCTACTTCTGTTTTTTCAGAAGAATAATTAGACCATTTTTAGGTAAAAATCTTTTGTGAGAGCGACATATTCTTTCGTGAAAGTATTGTCGGAATTTTGAATCACAAGCGTTGATTCTTGGCAAATCGTGCTTGTTTTCTCAAAACACAAAAGCGATAAATATGTAGGTTTTTCGTTGCGTGCTGAAACGCGGCAATGTTGCGAAAGAAACAATTCCCGCTCATTCGCTAACAGACAAAATAATTTGGCGTTGAACGCAGGAATGGCAACATAAAACTTTCCGGTTTCTGTCAACAATTTAGCGGAATGAAAAATCAACTCTTCATAAGAAAGCGAAACGGTATGCTTAGCGTTTAGTTTCTGTTGGTTCTCGGGTTTCAAATCATCGACAAAATAAGGCGGATTGGAGATAATCACGT
>JAEYZB010000238.1 GCA_023428205.1 Bacteroidota bacterium
TTGTGGATGCGCTTGGCGCACCGATGATAGCCGCTTCTATTAAAAATGAAGACACGATTTTGGAATACATTACCGACCCGAACGAAATCTATGAAACATATGAGTCGATTGTGGATATTGTTATTGATGGTGGTGTCTGTGGAAATATTGCTTCTACAGTGATTGATTTTACTTCCGATGAGCCTATCATGATAAGAGAAGGGAAGGGGGAACTTTAATGGTAAACCAAAAATTTATTTAGGTTTGAAATTCTAAATAAGGATTCAAGAATGAAAGTGTATGTTTTTCCCGGGCAAGGTTCGCAATTCAAAGGAATGGGCGTGGAGTTGTATGAGAAATCGGATAAAGCGAAAGCTTTGTTTCAGCAAGCGAATGAGATTTTAGGTTTTGATATTACGCAAATCATGTTCAGCGGAACAGACGATGAACTGAAACAGACGAAAGTAACTCAGCCGGCTGTATTTATTCATTCTTTGGTTTCATTTCTCACTACGGAAAATCCTCAACCGGCAATGGTTGCAGGTCATTCGTTAGGCGAGTTTTCAGCACTTGTGGCAAATGGTACATTAGCATTTGAAGATGCCTTGAAATTAGTGAGTATTCGCGCACTTGCCATGCAAAAAGCCTGTGAGCAGGTAAGCTCTACAATGGCGGCCGTTTTGAAATACAGCGATGAAAAAGCGGTAGAAGATATTTGTGCTTCGATTACGGATGAAGTGGTTGTACCTGCGAATTATAATTGTCCCGGACAGTTGGTAATTTCGGGTTCTGTAAAAGGAATTGATACAGCGATAGAATTACTCAAAAATGCAGGCGTAGGGAGAAGCCTGAAGTTGCCTGTTGGCGGGGCATTTCATTCGCCTCTTATGGAACCTGCTCGGGAAGAATTAGCCGCGGCCATTGAGCAAACAAATTTCAATACTCCTATTTGTCCTGTGTATCAAAACTGCAATGCAGCACCTTCAACAGAACCGAACATTATTCGCCAAAACTTGATTACGCAGCTCACGGCACCTGTGCTGTGGACGCAATCTGTTCGGAATATGATTCGTGACGGAGCAACTGAATTTATCGAATGCGGACCGGGGAATGTCCTGCAAGGGTTGATTGGCAAAATTGATGCGACCGTGAAAGTCGGGAAGATTTAATCGACAATCAAATGAAATGGTGCGAAAAAACGAGGTCGCTGAGCATGCGAAGTGAGCAGGATTTCTGTTTACACCAATACTCCTGATGTTTGTACCCGCACTTTATCACCCTCTATTTTTTCTAATAGCACGGTTTCTGTACTATTTGTTTTTTCGGCATCAAACGCTTGTGCGACTTTGATATAGTTTTCCGTAAAACCATACATTAAGCCCATATCATTTTCTGCTTCCCACAACACTTTTTGTGTGTTGCCAATGTGTTGTTGATAGAAGGCGTTCCGTTTTTTCGCAGAAAGAATTCGCAGCATTTCATTGCGTTTTTTGCGCTCTGCTTGCGGAACAATAGGAGAGATGTCGAGTGCACGCGTATTTGCTCTTTCAGAATACGTGAACACGTGTAAATAGGACACATCTAGCGAATTTACAAACTCGTAGGTTTTCAAAAATTCTTCATCCGTTTCTCCGGGAAAACCTACAATCACATCTACACCAATACAAGCGTGCGGCATAACAGATTTAATCAATTCAATGCGCTCGCGATAAAGTTGCGTCAGATATTTTCTGCGCATAAATTTCAAAATTCGGTCAGACCCCGATTGCAGCGGAATGTGAAAATGTGGCATAAACTTTTTCGATTTCGCCACAAAACGAATAATGTCTTCCGTCAGTAAATTCGGTTCGATGGAGGAAATACGCCAACGCTCAATTCCTTCGATTTTTTCGAGTTCCTGAATTAAATGAAACAATGTTTCTTCTGTACGTTCGTTGCCGTCAGGTGTTTTGCCGAAGTCGCCAATGTTTACGCCCGTAAGTACCACTTCTTTTACGCCTGTTTGTGCTACTTCTCTGGCGGTTTTCAAAACTTCCGCTATCGTTGTGCTACGGCTTGCACCGCGAGCTAACGGTATGGTACAAAACGAACATTTATAGTCGCAGCCATCTTGCACTTTCAGGAATGCGCGGGTGCGCTCGCCAAATGAGAAAGCGGATTTGAAACTATTGACTTCATCAATCGGAGAATTAAGAATTATCGTTTCTTCTTGCTCCGAAAGTTTCTCGAGATGTTCGTGTAAATTGAACTTTTCTTTTGCGCCCAACACCATTTTTACGCCCGGAATTGCTGCAATTTCTGTGGGTTTCAGCTGCGCGTAGCAACCAATCACCACAATTTTCGCTTCAGGATTGGTGCGCAACGCCATCCGTACAATAGATTTTGTTTGCTTATCGGCATTTTCGGTGACAGAACAAGTATTGATTATATAATAATCCGCACGTTCCGAAAAATCTACACGCACATAACCGTTATCCGCAAGCGAACGGCCGATTTGCGATGTTTCGGAAAAATTGAGTTTGCAGCCAAGTGTGGTCAGCGCAACTTTGCGGTTGTAATACATCGTGCAAAACTAAAAACTAAACGTGAAAAACTAAAAGTGATTGGCTGTGCCGTCAGAAGTCAGCTTTCGGTTTCAAACTTGTTGTCCGAATAGAGGCGAGTTCTCGCCAAACTCCAGTAAGAAGCAATCAGACGAATGACAAACAAGACGATTAAGATTAAACAACTCACTACAATCAAGTGGATTTCCGTATAGAAATAATGAAACAATTTTTCGGTTTCGATCAGTGAAAGTGTTTTTCTCGGCTCGCCTAAATCGGAAATGAGAAAGGAATTATATGCAGAAAGAAACTTTTGTTCGGAATTGATAATAAATACAAACGCATTCACGCTGAACGCAAAAAGCGCAAAGCGAACCCACTTTGGTTTCAGCCATGGAATACTTTTGAAGAAAAACACCCAACGAAACAGCAACACGGCATAAGCCGCCAACACAAAATTTACAATTACAAAATGGTAATCTATTTTGCTGTGAAGTGGAAAAACCACAAATGCGCCCACCGCACCCGCAATACATAACCACACTATTTCCTGTAAAATGAGTAATCCTTTATTTGCCGACATAGGGCGCGAAAATAGCAAGTCCGGTAATAATGAAGAATAAAATCAGTCTTGCGACTTCATTCTGCTCGTTTTTTTGACCTATTTAGCAGTTACTTGACGATTTATTTCGTCAAGGTAAACTCATAACCTCCGTAGGTGTATACTAAATTGCTTTTATCCAATTTTGTAATGAGATATGTATTGGTGCTTCCGTCTGTATTGTACACGTTTGCTTGGGTCGCTTCTTTATTCAAGTCATACTGAAAGTCCGTATGGTTGCCGCCTTGTACGATATATCCGTCACAGTGTGTGTTAAAATCAGCACATACCGAAAAGTGTAGTTTCTCAAATCCGAAAGTCGATGCCGGACCGGATAGTCCCGAAGAAATCACCTTAATGGTTTGATAATTCCATGTGCCTGCCAAAAGATTTAAAGCATTCTGCTCTTTGGAGCAAGAAGACATAAAAGTCAATGCCGCGCTAAATAATAGCGTAATAAAAAGTGCGTTTGTTTTTTTCATAATAGGTTTCTTTTTTTACAAAACTAACACGGCAAAGCGACAAACCAAAT
Organism: Bacteroidota bacterium; assembly: GCA_023428205.1. Classification (GTDB taxonomy): domain Bacteria; phylum Bacteroidota; class Bacteroidia; order Chitinophagales; family LD1; genus CALAYL01. The sequence continues at coordinate 3,656 of JAEYZB010000238.1, forward strand.
TTGCGTGATACAAATTATTATTATTGCGAGCAAATGAAACGCCTCCTGCAAATAGAAAATCCTTTTCCCCTTAAGCGGCTTGATTGGCTTTTGATAAAAAGCTTTTTAGGACCATTTGTACTTACCTTTTTCATTGCGTTGTTTGTATTGGTCATGCAGTTTTTATGGAAATATATTGATGAGTTGGTCGGCAAAGGCTTAAGTACGCTTATTTTGACCGAGTTGATGTTTTACGCTTCGCTTCGTTTTGTACCGCTTGCTGTGCCTTTAGCGGTATTGCTTTCTTCTATTATGACCTTTGGTTCACTGGGAGAACATCTGGAACTCACCGCCATAAAAGCATCGGGCGTTTCGCTTTTGCGGATGATGTTGCCGTTGGCGATTACGGTGTCTATCATCAGTGTGCTTGCCTTTTTCTTTTCCAATAATTTATTGCCGATAGCTAATTTAAAATTTCAATCGCTGCTATATGAC
>JAEYZB010000276.1 GCA_023428205.1 Bacteroidota bacterium
GTATAGTATAGATGCTCTTTCCGAAAATTTCAAACACATCATTGTCGCCATCTCCATTAGGAGTAAAAGCGTTCGGAATATAAACTCGCCCTTCACCTATTACAAGTACGGTTGCTGTAGCAGTGGCTTCACAAACATCATTATAAGTGATTGTTAGTGTATATTGATTATTTGCTTGAAAAGAACTTACCACCGGATTTGGGCAATCATCACAACTTAAACCCTCTGATGGGCTCCATTGGTAGGAGTTGATACTACTTGTGCTAAATGGCGAAAAATTACTGGTAAGGATTATTTGTTCTCCTAATTGAATGGTGGTATCACTTGGATTGATTGACGCAATGCCAAGCGGTGGTTCGTTGATGGTATATGAAGCGGTAGCAGAGCATGAATTTTCATCAGTCACGGTTAGTGAATATGTTCCCGCGTAAAGGTTGTTCAATACTCCGCTATCAGGCTGTGCAGGTTCCCATAGATAGTTTAGGGGAGTTGTACCACCGGTGGCGGTGCTGTTGATTGCTCCGTCATTCCACCCATTACAACTTACATTGGTAGTGGTTGCATTGAAAATTTCAACAGCCGGATTTTCAATAACAATAGCACTTACGGTTGCGGAGCAGCCGTTTTCATCGGTTATGGTTACTGTATAAGTTCCTGCAACAACAGTAATGCTTTGTGTGGTGCTATTGGTTGCATCATTCCAAAGATAGCTTACTCCTCCGTTTGCAGTAAGGATTGTGTTTTCTCCGGCACAATAACTCAATGCTCCTGCGATACCTATTGAATCGTTTACAGGAAGAGTTGTTATGATAGTATGTGTAGAATCGCAACCGAATTGATTTTGCAGATTCAATACCACAACTCCCGTATCGGCTGCATTACAACTTATACGGTGTTCAAAAGTAGAATCAATCGGAAAGAGTGTGATAGAAATACTGTCACGAAGTGTACAGCTACTACCCACAGTAATATCCACCCAATATGTACCAGAACTATTTATAATAAGAATACTATCATTTGAGCCCCCATCCCACAAATAGGAGGATACATAGGGTGCGGTAGCATCTAACACAAATGTTCCGCTAGTGCAAACGGAGGTGTCGTTTCCAAGGGAAAGCTGCAAGTTATTTATGTTGATAATAGTAACGGTATCTGCTTTGGAGCAACCGTTGGCAGTTACAGTCAATGAATATGTCCCTGCGCCCGAAGTGTCAATAATAGGAGAGGTCGAGCCTGTATTCCACAAATAGGTTGCGTTTTCCTGAGAGGCATCGTAGTGATATCTATTAGTCGAGCACACCACGACAGAGTCGCCTAAATTCAACGTAGGGAGAGGAATAACAGATACATTAATACTATCGTATACAATACAGTTATTGAAATTGTTTTGTACATAATACGTTCCTGCATTTGTAACGGAAAACAAAGAATCTGTACTGCCGTTTTGCCATAGATAGGTCGTCCCTTCATATGTGCCGGCATTGAGTGTGAGAGGTGATGCTTCACAGATAGTGGTATCGTTGCCTAAATTCAGCTTAGGCTTTTTATATACCGTAATGATTTTGGTAATACTGTCAGTTTGGTTGCAGAGAATGTTAGTCGTGTAAAGTGTTACAGTGTATGTCTGCGAATTTGTAGAAGCAGGATATACAAAGGTTGGATTTTTGATGGTATCGGTAATGTTGTTATATCCTAAATTCCATAAATAACGGATAGAATCTCCTGCCGTAGATTGATTGATAAAGAGAATGGTGTCGGTGTTGCACGAAGAACTGGGGATAAAATTCGACAGCGCAAAGCAACTTGGCACTGGAATACAACTGGCAGGGCTTGGCACCGCGTTCATGGTCATTTCTATTTCTCCCGTTGCTAACTGTCCGGAAGAGTTATATTTAGGAGTAACTACCTGAATATAATATGTTCCTCCGGTTAAGCAGCTAAAGGTGTTTACTGTGTTGGCGTTTACAAAACAACTACCGGTATTCATTGCGCTACAATTGCCATACATCAAACGATAGCGGATAGAATTTAATTCAGCGGAGGAAAGGTTATTTAATACGGGTGTTATATCAAAAGTGTCAGTACTTGTAATATCAAAACGATACCAAGTGGACTGATAATCGTCTATATCATTTGAGTCAGGAATTAAACATCCCATGTTGTACCCATCTTCCCCAAAGGCTTCTCCTATTGTATGGCAACTAATGGTCGCAGAAAGTGTTACAGAGCCAGCTCCATTTAAAGTATCACTCACAGAATTAGAACAAAAATCGCCTTGCGAACTAAAAGATTCTAAGGTATCCCACAAAACGCTTACATCTATTTGTTGAATAGGCTCATTGCTTCCTTGCTTTTGATCGGCTATCACATAATATCGTTCTTTGCATGATTGGCTAAAAAACTGTACTTCAGAGTTATCCATGTAACAGAATGGACCGATATAAGATGTTGCTACTTGAGTTAATCCTTGTGCGAGAGAAGAGTCTACTTGTCCGGTACTCTGCACGATACTAAATGGCAAAGTGCCATCAACATTGCTTTTATATACTTTAAAATGTACATTGTACTTGTTCGGTGTCAGCCCGCGTACTTTTACACGGCAGTAACCTTGTCCTTCTAATACAAAACTGTACCACAAATTTCTCCGAGGATTGAAGTTGTTTTCGTTTTCGTACAAATAATTATTTGTTTGCGGAAAATTGTAAATATTAGGATTCACTTCTTGGTCGCATAAACCGCTTGCAACCGGGTCACTAGTTCGCGCTCCGGTAGTACAATAAAAGAAATCATTACTAGGGGCAAGATTAGGGTTGGTCGGGTGTACATCTCCTACTTTACCATTATACCACACGCTGTCAGGGGGAATTAAATCGAAATCATATGCCAATGCGGCATGGTCGAAGCGGGAGTAGCCAATTTCATCTATATAAACAGAAGGGCTAATGCTACGTCCATTATAGGACTCCGGTACTAATAGAACTAGTGTATAAGTTCCCGGTTGCACATGGCACATTTGAATATTTCTCCCTCCATTTACGCAGGGTTGAATTGGTGTTGTATTTAAAATAGCGGGTGTGGTGCGGGCATTTCCTTGATAAACTTGGCATATAATATTGGCAGGAATATCTCGGAAATGCAAATAGGATTCCTGTGGTAAGGAGAACACATAGTATGCTACCCGCACACGGTTTACAGAATCGCAGGCATTGAGAGGGTGCACATAGAAAGGAGTATCGGTGGTGCAATCAAAATTCTCTTTGTATAAAGAATAGAGTGTGTCTGTAATGGGAAAATTTGTTGTGCCGCGATTACCCGTTGCCAGCGCGAACGGTTGGTTAGTGAGTGTATCAATGGCGGCTGTTTGTGGGCGGTTATATTGCGGGCCCGGTGGAGCGAGCTCCACAGAGATCGTGATTTGATTAGAAATTCCCAAATCGCCACCGTTTAAATGATTTGCGGTAGGGTTCTCATAGGACGGCCCTTGCCCATAAGTTACTATTGTGTACCAGCCTACAGGTAACGGTGAGCATGGAGGAGATGTGGCTTGCTTAGTACAGGTCCATGGACCTCCAACAGGACTAAGGGTAGCAATGCCGTCTGTAGCTTTTCCGGAGAACAAAGTGAAGACTTCTTTTTGACAACTGCTATCAGTTGCGCTTGTCGTGAATATGGTTAAATAACTTGGATCGCTTAAGTAAAACTGTCGATAGATGAGTTTTGTTCGGAGTTCATAACGCCCTAAATTTTGATTGTATTGAGTCCCTTCGCAAGGAGCCAGGCCGCCAATAGTTTCGGGATTATCCAAACAGCTAAATGTGTCCGATTGGCTTATCACGGTTGAGTCGCCATACACCGCCACAGTATCTAGAATACTTCCCATATCTTCTGCTAATGCTGCCGAATAGTGAATGGTTCGCAGTAAATTTAAGGTGTAGGTTGTTCTTATATTATCGCCCACCATAGTAATGTCGCCATAATTTGCCATTGTGTAAATACCTGGAACCACACAAGCTTTGTTGTTGGGGCAGGGTTGGGGTGGATTTCCAACACAAGGTGTTACGGGAACTAAACCTGTAATGCTGCCAGGATAAGCGTGTGAATTTTGTGCATCTGCTAAACTCATAGCATCGCCTCTGTATAAAATATTCCAATTGTGCGAATAATCCCAACTAGGATTAAACCTAAAATCTACAAAACCTGAGTCAGGGATCCCGTTGCCATCACCGTCTCCAACTTCAAATTCGGTATATACGGCTTTGGTGGCTCTATTATCGCAATGGTTACCGGCAGGCAGAACCGTGTTTGCGCATCCAAACGTATCGGTATGTGAAGGGTAGAATGTCCCAGGTTGAATATCTCCAAAAGCAGTTCCGACTCTGAGAAGAGTATCAACCGCACCACTTGTTGCCAATGAGTAGTGATTAATTGCAGGAACAGGAATGACATCTATGACCAAATTCATTCGGTTGCCTAAATAGTTTGCTCTTCTGCACCAACCGAGATCTTTTTTACTTTCACCCAAAATCTGTACAGAATATTTTCCGGCAGGCATACAAACCACGTCAATATAATCCACGCCCTGATACATTAAATTAGTTGAGGGGTCGATGGTGGAACAGGAGGCATTGACATCGGCATTGAAAATTCGGATATATGGAGGAGGTACTAAGTTTAACCCTGTATTAGAGTTGGCATCTACGCGAACAATAGAAGGGCTGGATAATTCGAAGGTGTACCACAATGCTAAATCGTACGTTGTGTTCAGGAAAGGCACAAGTACGCCTGTTGCGGGATTAGCATTGCCGCATGGGTTTTGTGACATAAGGGAATTGCACCCAAAATAATCGCTGCTTGCAGTTTGTCCCGCTGGCAATATTCCTAACTGATTGCTTGCAGCTATAGCGGTAGAAAGTGGTTGAGTGGAGCTTGCGGGTTGTGTTCCTATTTTTTCAACAGTTATACGAATGTTATTCGTTGCGTCTTTATGAGCAATCACTTGAATACTGTACGTAGTATTAGGTTGTACTCCTTCTGCACAGCGATAATTATGAAAAGCATTATTGGAAGTATTCGAATACTCATTTCCAAACTTATTGAGCGTATCCTTCAGGCAACCATCAATTAGTGTAAGTGCTGAAGGGGAGGCGCTGTGTACATCTCCTTCATATAGCCGATAACCCAACACTAAATTATTGCTGATTTGTATGGAGCTTAATGCAATGCGAATGAAATCGTGATAATTGTCCGTAGTGAATGTTGCCCAAGCAGATTGGGTGTAATCACTGCCAAGAGAAGGGCAGACTTCATCTAAAGACTCTATACTGTAGCACCCCAATGATATATCAATGTGCCTTTCGCAATTAGTATCACTTCCCAATACTCCAATATTGTAGGCATTATTGGAATTATCATAAGTCGCAGGGTTAGGGTCGGAAATTTCCAGTTCAATATATATTGGACCATTAGCGGCAGTATTGGCGCTCACTTGCACCATATATGTGCCTGCTTTGAGGCAGGGATTGGTTGTTCCTCCAAAAAAAGGTTGCGAAGCTAGCAAAGCACTGTTCGCTTCTTGTGAATTTGGGAAGCAATTATTTGCCAAGTAAACAGTAAAACCTGCTCCATTGTTATTAATCAACGGAGTTGGTTGTTTTAGATTCAGCGTACATTTTCGTGCTGTAGGGAGCGTAAACTGATACCATACCGATTTTGCTGTTTGCCCTGCAGAACTAATTGTGCCATAAAACGTTTCTCCATTTTCCGTAGTGGCATTACTTAAATCGCTATTGGTGGATACAAACGTACCAAGCGAGTAGCCGTTTAATGGAATAGGGATAATCGTAGGGTTTGCGCAATTATCATTTGCAGGCTGTGAAAATGCCTGAAGAGATACATAAAATGAAAATATGGACAATGCCTTTTTCACATGTGGGGAGCGGTTTTGTTTACGCAATAGAGTTGCAATATAATAATTTACACCCAAAAATTAGATGAATTTGGAGGGGGAAAGGTTGGTAAGCCTCCTCGTTTTTTAGCATCACTTACTGAAGCGAAAAAATAAAAATCAAGATTTTTTTTCAATTGGAAAGGAACTCCTTTCCCTGCTCGTTTTTTTAGTGGTACACATTTGGTAGATGAGGCTAAATTGGAGTCAGGATATTAATAATGATCCTTTGGGTATTTATTTTACGCTTTAATTAGTCCTAATTCCCCTTATAAAGGACAAGTTTTCCCCCATTTTCTGTCCCCGAAGAATTTATTGTACAAAAAAATTTTGGAAGCTGTGGATAAATTATACTTTTGCAATCCCTTTTTAGAAAACAGACAAAAAAATAAAGACGAATGGGTCATAAAACAAGTCCGATAGCGAACAGGTTGGGTATCACCAAAGGGTGGGACAGCAATTGGTATGGCGGAAAAGATGCTGCAGCGAAATTGATTGAAGACGAAAAAATTCGTAAGTACATCAACGCGCGTATCAATAAAGGAGGCATCAGCCGAATAGCTATTGAGCGTACATTAAAAAGAGTAACGGTTACTATCCACACTTCACGTCCGGGAATTATCATTGGTCGCGGAGGAAACGAAGTGGATCGTTTGAAAGAAGAATTGAAAAAATTGACATCTAAAGATGTTCAAATAAATATTGTAGAAATCCGCAGACCGGAATTGGAGGCGGCTATTGTAGGTGAAACTATCGCAAAACAATTGGAAGCGCGTATTAATTACCGCAGAGCATTGAAAATGGCGATTGCTTCAGCTATGCGTATGGGTGCTGAAGGTATCAAAATCAAAGTGTCAGGTCGTATCGGTGGCGCAGAGATGGCGCGTTCGGAAGAATATAAGCAAGGTCGTACTCCATTACACACTTGGAGAGCAGATATCGACTACGCGTTGAGCGAGGCTTTGACTATCTACGGAAAATTAGGTATTAAAGTATGGGTTTGCCGTGGCGAAATCTATGGTAAAAAAGAATTGGTAAGTTCATCTGCATTAGATGGTGGCGCACAAGCACAAGGACAGCAACAAGGCGGAAATGCCGGAGCAGGTCGTGATGAAAGAAGACAACCACGCAGAGAAGGTGGAGCACCAAAAAGAGGAAAAAAATAATTACGAAACTAACGATTAAAATTTAGGGTTTATGTTATTGCCTAAAAGGACGAAATTTAGAAAACCGCAGAAAGGAAGAAACAAAAATACCGCTACTCGTGGTACAGAAATCTCTTTCGGAACATTCGGATTGAAAACATTGGAATATTGCCATATTACGAACAAGCAGATTGAATCTGCTCGTATTGCCGTAACGCGTTTTATGAAACGTGAAGGGAAAGTTTGGATTCGCATATTCCCTGACAAAGCTATTACTCGCAAACCTTTAGAGGTTCGTATGGGTAAAGGGAAAGGTAACCCTGAAGGTTGGTGTGCATTGGTAAAGCCGGGAATGTTGTTGTTTGAATGCGATGGCGTGTCACGTGCAATTGCTGAAGAAGCAATGGAATTGGCGGCTCAAAAGTTGCCTGTAAAAACAAAATTCATTGTTCGCAGAGATGCAGAAGAATATACCGGAGCATAATCTCGTAGAGCAAATTTTTAATTAAAGAGCAAATTGAAATAAATAAAATGGCTACTAAAACAAAAGTAAACGATTGGAAAGGGTTAGACGATGCAGCTTTGGCTACTCGTGTATCGGCTGAAAGAGAACAGTTGCAAAAAGCGACTTTCGCGCACGCTGTAACCGCAATTGAAAATCCGTTGAGTTTGCGTACAAAACGCAGAAACGTTGCCCGATTATTGACCGAGCAAAGCGCACGTAAAAACAAAGCGTAATTAAAAGAAAGAGTAACAAACAAAAGTTATGGAAAGAAATTTAAGAAAAGAACGTATCGGAGTAGTCGTAAGCGACAAAATGGAAAAATCCATTACCGTAGCCGAAGTAACGAAAATTAAACACCCGATTTACGGAAAGTTTATGAAGCGCACTAAAAAATATGTAGCGCATGATGAAAAAAATGAAGCAAAACCGGGAGATACGGTACGTATTTCTGAAACTCGCCCTTTGAGCAAAACAAAAAGATGGCGTTTGGTGGAAGTAGTAGAAAAAGCAAAATAATTTTAAGCAACTTAATAAATAATACAAAGCGATGTTACAGCAGGAATCAAGAGCCAACGTGGCAGATAACAGCGGAGCGAGAGAAGTGTTGGTTATCCGTGTTTTGGGAGGAACCGCTCGCAGATATGCAGGAATTGGCGACAAAGTAGTCGTGTCCGTGAAAAAAGCATTGCCTACAGGTGGCGTGAAAAAAGGAATCGTTTCAAAAGCAGTAGTCGTGCGTACAACTCGCGCTATCCGCAGAAAAGATGGCTCATACATTCGTTTTGATGATAACGCAGTAGTGTTGTTGAACAACCAAGACGAACCACGTGGAACACGTATCTTCGGACCTGTTGCCCGCGAACTGCGCGATAAATCATTTATGAAAATTGTGTCATTAGCACCCGAAGTGCTGTAATCAAAAAATACGAATTAAAGTATGAAACTAAGTGTAAAAAAAGGCGATAACGTAATCGTTATTACCGGAGAAAATAAAGGAAAAACAGGCGTTATTTCGTCTGTAAATAAAGAAACACAACGTGTAGTGGTGGAGGGCGTAAATTTGCAAAGCCGCCATACAAAACCGAATGCGCAAAATCCGCAAGGAGCAATCGTGAAAAAAGAAGGAACTATCCACGTTTCTAACGTAGCGATTGTAGCAGACGGAAAAGCAACACGCGTTGGTCGCAAAAGCGAAAACGGAAAATCTGTTCGTTACGCAAAAACTACAGGCAAAAATATTGGCTAATAATTTAGTTGAATGATATTGAAACGGCAATCTCAAACGAGGTTGCCGTTTTTGTTTTTATTGGAAAGGCAATTATTGTTTTTAAATAAGTCGATATTATTCCTGTAAAATTTATTTGCTCTAATGCTCCTCGTTTTTTTGCCCCATTTCATTCATTATCTAATTGTTTTTGTACGTTTGCTATCCACTAAAAAATAGCAACCGTGTCACAGCACAAAGAAATAAAACGCATCACCACACAAACCCTGTTTGAATATAAAGCCAAAGGCGAAAAAATATCGATGCTTACGGCTTACGATTTCTCCATGGCGCAAATCGTAGACGGAGCAGGAATAGATGTGATATTAGTAGGAGATTCTGCCTCAAACGTAATGGCAGGGCACGAAACCACGTTGCCTATTACACTCAATGAAATGATATATCACGCTTCGGCAGTGGTGCGTGCCGTAAGTCGCGCGTTAGTGGTAGTCGACTTGCCTTTCGGAACATATCAAGGAAACTCACGCTTAGCATTGGAATCGGCTATTCGTATTATGAAAGAATCGGGTGCACATGCCATAAAAATGGAAGGCGGTAGCGAAATCCGTGAATCTATCGAACGGATTCTTACCGCAGGAATTCCGGTGATGGGACACTTAGGGTTGACTCCGCAATCAATCTACAAATTCGGCACTTACAATGTTCGTGCCAAAGAGGAGGCGGAAGCGCAAAAACTCTTGGATGATGCGAAACTATTAGACCAAATAGGTTGCTTCTCTTTTGTGGTAGAAAAAATTCCGGCCGCACTTGCCGAAAAAGTGTCGAAGGCGGTCCGTATTCCTGTAATCGGCATCGGTGCTGGTGCGGGAGTGGATGGACAAGTATTAGTCATTCACGATATGCTCGGTATAAATAAAGAGTTTCGCCCGCGCTTCGTTAGGCGTTATGCAGAACTTGCAGATATAATGGATAGTGCGGTGAAACAATACATTACTGATGTAAAATCGCTCGACTTCCCGAACGCGAACGAGCAGTATTAAATAGGTTGCATATTTTTTTTTGCATGAAGTTGGAAAAGAAGAAAAAGCAGATATATTTGCACTCCCAACGAAAAACGGAACGGTAGTTCAGTTGGTTAGAATGCCGCCCTGTCACGGCGGAGGTCGCGGGTTCGAGTCCCGTCCGTTCCGCAAAAAAGCTCCGACACTGGTCGGAGCTTTTTCGTTTTAAGTGTAGAGAAAAAAATAATATGAGGAATCAAAAAAAGATTTTACTTTAGACACGCAAATTCAAATTTTCATGAAGAAAACCATAGTAATGCTTGCGGTGATTTTGTCAGCCGCTTCATGCAGTAAAGAAAAAGAATACACCCAAAAATTAGAGGGAGAATGGTATGTGTATAAAATGCTTCGCAACAATATTGATGTAACCAATATTTCACCATATCGCGATACGTTGCGAAATTACAGAATCACATTTTCAAGCGGTGCATTTACAGAATGTAATCAGTTTGTGGGCGACACGATTCCGGTTTGTATAGGAGGCACATGGACGTTCGAAAATCAATTTGAAACGCTTACTCTGACAGACTCTGTCTATACATCTCGTTCGTACACAATCTTCAATTTAGAAGGTAACCACGTAGAGTTGCGTAGAAATGGAGAAAACAGGTATTTCAGAAAACTATAACCTTTTTTAAAAATGAAAAAAACAATATTTGCATCAGCAATTTTATTGCTAATAGTTCTTACTTCATGCGATGAAAAAAAACTACTCGGAGATATCACGGGTGCTTGGAAAGTCAGTAAATATGTCGTGAATAACCAAGATAAAACGGCTGAGTTTAATGCGCAAAAACCAAACTTTGGTTGGGTTTTTCGTGAAGACAAAACCTATTCACAGTTTTGGAATTATACGTACACCGAAATCGTTACTGTTTTAGATACGGTGTATGTTGCCGATACGGCAAACGCACCTATTGACCGTGTTGATACTTCATGGGTAGGTGTGCCGCGTATCGGACAGCGAGGAGTTTCCGGCACTTGGGTGTTGATTAATAGCAATAAATATTTGCAAACTCGTGATGACTCTCTTTACAATGCAAGTGAGTATAAAATTATATCGCACAAATCATCTTCGTTGCATCTTTTCAAAGGAAACGAAGATTGGTATTTGGAGCAAGACAGATAATATTGTTTTAAAAGACGAGTTATTATTACGCTAAAAATACAGCTATGAATTGGAATGCGCCCATACGTTGGGGATTGATTGGCGGACTGGTGTCTGTTGTTATCTCTGTTTTGATTTATATTATTTCGCCTTCTTCTTTTGCTTCAATGTGGTTAGGGCTTGTTATATTAG
>JAEYZB010000283.1 GCA_023428205.1 Bacteroidota bacterium
CTATAGAAGCGTCTGCCGAAAGATTGTTGTTTCTTCGGGTGGAGAAAGTCGGTTGTCGTTTTATATTTTCTGTGGATTCTGCCATTGCTTTATTTTTCGGGAGGACAAAGGTGCAGTTTTTCGCCCTCATTTTTTGAGGAATTTTATTTCATAAAACAAACATTGGCTAACAGGAAAAGAACATTAATTCACAGCGTTATTCACAAGAAAAGATGGACTTTTCAACAAAAACAACAAAGCTCGCACCTTCTTGGAGTTAGTAGAAAAAAATCTCGTGTGTATACACGGACACGCAATACGTTCGTTGCCTTGCACAATGACAGGAAGTTCGCTTTCTAAAATGGAAGACTTTCCAAACATAAATTGAGGCTTATACAAACTAAATTTAGAGAACGAAAAGTTGTTGATTGAACTTTTTAATGAGCAAGTGCATTTGAAACAAATGTTAATTCGTCCACAAATTTTCCATTTCCCAATCCGTTGGAAAACCCATTGCTCCAATATCTACATTAGGATATTTCGCAAGTAATTCTTTTAATCTAAAAGTAAACGTTGAGTTTGGGTGTACTGTTTGTAACAAGTATTTTATCATACTTAGCATATAGTATGTTTTGTTGTTCTGTACACTTGTATTTACTATCCACAATTTACTTGGACTTTTAAGGGTTTGTGGACTAATACTCATTATCCTATTCCAAAATCGAGTATGATGCGCACAAATGTTTCGCAAATATACAATGCTATGAAGCCAAGACTCAAATGCGGTATCTGACAATCCAAAATAATTAGCCACATCGCGTCTTTCTTTAGTCGTATTTAGATTTTCATAAAGTCTGGAAAGTGTACCAAATGAAGTAATTTCCATCGCCATCCACGCAGGAGGATACACATCAGAATACTTTAAGCTAAACGCTTTAATAAACTCTTCATCGCTACGGTCATACTCTTCTTTCATTTTAGAGAGAGACTTTGCGTGTTTGTGCGCTTTTTTGAACAAAGAAGCGTTCGTATGCCAAAATGAGCCGTGCTTATGAGACAAAACATAAATCATTTTTGCGCGAATTGCAACTTCTATTTTTTCGAGTTCGGCAATTACCAATTTCCGCAAATCTTTATCAAAACAATACAACTGAAATGCCATCTCAAATGTCGCGCCTTTTTTAAATCTATGTGTTTGTTTGTCAGCAAGCAACGGATGCCAATATCCGCTCAAACGGTAATAGCTGATACTTTCTAACAAGTGAAGCACTTTGGGCTCATTAGCAATTTGCATTCCTCTATCTTTAAGCTGTTGCAACTGCTCAGCATATGCGGTGGCTGGCTTAGTATAAGGAATTTTCGCCATTGGATAAAATAAAAAAACTTACCCTAAGCGCCCTGTTCTACGGGAAGGGGGGTAAGTATGTTGATGCAAAGAAACAAAAAATCTTTTATCTACCCAAACAAAGTTTTTACTTTTCGGCTTTCAATCTATTATGCGTTTACTCTCAAAAATAATTTCTCTCCTTTTTCACCCTTTGTTGTTTCCGACTTATGGCGTGATTTACGTCACACTTTTTGCGCCACATTTTTTCGCGCAGCTTTCGGCTAAAGCCTTTCAGCTTTCGGTGATTGTCGTTTTCATTCTCACCTTTATTTTTCCGATGGTCGCGCTTTTGCTGATCCGGAAATTAGAGCTCGTCAGCACCGACCCTGATGATAAAATCACGCGCACCATTCCGTTTATCGCCATCGCCACATTTTACATCTGGACGTACTTTTACTACAAGCCAAGTTATCGTTTGCCATTCGCCAATCCGCTTGTAGCTTCCATGATGTTGGGTGCAACGATTGCCATTTTTATTGCATTTTTCATTAATATTTTCAGCAAAATATCGCTCCATGCGGTCGGTGCCGGAGCATGGTTGGGGTTCGCACTTTCTTTGATGAAATTCACGGTATACGACACCACTTTTTTCATTCCGTTTTTTGTAGTGATAGCGGGACTTATCGGCACTTCGCGCATCGTGCTTGGAAAATATGACTGGAAAGAAATTGCGCAAGGATATGGAGTCGGTTTTGTGGCACAATTCATAGCCTTTAATATTGCACCATCTATTCAAAATTGGTTAAACTAAAACATAAACGATATGTACAACACTATCATTTACGAAGTAAAAAATGGCGTGGCGCACATCACGCTCAACCGTCCTGATGTATATAATGCGTTCAATGAAGAACTAAGCGCGGAATTGATTGATGCGCTGAAAAAATCGGCCAAAGACGATGAAGTAAAAGTAGTCGTGATTTCAGGTTCGGGCAAAGCCTTTTGCAGCGGACAAGATTTGAAAGATGTGCAAAATGGTGACCAGAAACGTTCGTTGGGAGATTCTGTCATCAGACGCTACAACCCTATGATTCTTGGTGTGCGCGAACACCCTAAGCCGGTGATTGCGCGGGTGAATGGCGTAGCTGCAGGCGCAGGAGCTTCGCTTGCTTTGGCGTGCGATATTATTGTGTCCGTAGAAAATGCGCAGTTTGTAGAAGCCTTTGCGAACATTGGTTTGGTGGCAGATTCGGGCGGTTCGTTCTTTTTGCCGCAAAGTATTCCGTATAACAAAGCTTTTGAAATTGTGACACTGGGCGGACGTTTCAGCGCGAAAGAAGCATACGATTGGAGTATTGTAAATAAAATTGTTTCTTCTGTTGATGAATTGGATGAAGCCGTAAAAACCTACACCGACCAATACATTGAGCGCGCACCAGTTTCCATGCGTTTGCTGAAAAAAATGCTGAATAAGGGCATGACGGCTTCGCTTCGCGAAGTGTTGCAATATGAAGCGCACTGCCAAGAAATAGCAGGCAGCACGGAAGATTATAAAGAAGGCGTAAATGCGTTTATCGAAAAACGCAAAGCCGTTTTCAAAGGAAAATAAATTATGAAAGCACGGAAAAGTTTCACGCTGTTATTCTTATTGCTGTGTTTTGCATTTGCAAAATCACAGGACGTACCGAATAGCAGTTTTGAAAACTGGTCGGCAAATTTTCCGTCATCGTGGATTTCTTACGAGTCGCTGATACGCATTTCTGATGCGGTTTGGATTGAACGGGACACGAACTTTCGTACAGATGGTATTTCCTCTGTTTTGCTGAAATCCGACACTTTTTTAGCAGCCAGCGAAAGTGCCGTAATTCCTGCGACTTTGCTATTAGGGACGGTGCACCACACAGTCGGAAATGAGCAAGCGTACATTTCGCCAATCACCTACAAACACAAACCGGACACACTCCAATTTGATTATCGATACTTGCCCGCGAGTGCTACCGACAGCGCAAGTTTTCAATTTATTTTTTCGAACGCAGACTCTATTTTGCTGAACTTATCGGGAACCTTGAGCGCGCAAGTGGGTTGGCAGACAAAAACGGTTGTGCTGACTTCTCTTTATAATAGCGCAGACTTAAAACCAGATTCATTGTTTGTACAATTTCGATCTTCAGCAAACAGCAGCGAGGCACAATTGGGCTCGCGTTTGTGGATAGACAATATCCGCTTGCGCATTGATTCTTCGACTTTACCAAGCGGCATTTCGACAGCGTTTCCCGATGGCGAAATAGCGGTTTATCCCAACCCGGCTTCCGAATTTTTATTTGTTGATTTGAATGAAAAATATGCAAACAGTGAAATTGCCATTTTGGATTTGCAGGGCAAACCTTTGCTGAAGCAAAAAGGCGTTTTGGGTAAAAACAAAATAAACCTGCTCGTTTTTTCAGACGGGTTGTATCTGCTTCGCTTGCAACTTGCGGACAATCAAAAAATAGCGCATAAACGAATTTTAATAACGCACTAAACGATTTATTTTAACTTCACGATATGTTTCGTTTTGCTTCCCTTTTATGTTTCGGGCTTTTTTACAGCTGGCAAGGATGCCAACCATTAGTCGCGCAAAAAGTAAGCGTGTCGCCACCATTCAAAGTGCCGAACCGTGCAGAAAAAATTCGTGTGGTCGGGAAAAACCAAGATGGCTATGTGGTGCGAATTTCGAGTGGCGTAGAGGTTTTTACAGTATTTAATAATGAGTTGAAATTATCGACCGTAAAGACATTTGAACTGAAGAATGGCGATGGTTTTATTCAGCATGTGCAGCTTTACAAAAACGGAGGAGCGATTTATTATTTACGTTCAGAACCACAACAGACCTTGCTTTTAGCGCAAATCGTGAACAGCAAATTTCAGAATGTCGGCAATCCGATTGTGGTGGATACCTTGCACGAAAATATGGAAACCGCGAATGCAAATTTGCGCGTGAAGCAGTCCATCGACCAGCGTTATTTGATTTTTTACATTCCGATTTTCAACACGCGAGGAATTGAAACTATGCAAGTCGTTTGTGTGGATAAAAACGCTTCCCGCGTTTCCAAACATTATTTGCCGATCAACAAATCCGACAAAGAAATCGCATTCACGAAAGCAGCGGTGGACAC
>JAEYZB010000267.1 GCA_023428205.1 Bacteroidota bacterium
CGCCTTGTGGACCTTGAGGACCTACTGCGCCTTGAGCGCCAGTTGCGCCCTGTGGACCAACTGCTCCGGTTGCTCCATTAGCTCCGCTCGGCCCTTGAACACCTTGTGGACACTGAGGACCAACCGCACCTTGCGCTCCCGTTGCGCCCTGAGGACCAACTGCTCCGGTTGCACCATTAGCTCCACTCGGACCTTGAACGCCTTGTGGACCCTGAGGACCAACCGCACCTTGCGCTCCCGTTGCGCCCTGAGGACCTACTGCACCCGTAGCACCATTAGCGCCACTCGGACCTTGAATACCTTGAGGCCCTACTGCGCCTTGAGCACCTGTTGCACCAACGGGACCTTGAGGACCGGCTATACCTTGACTTCCTTGCGCTCCAGTTGCACCTATCGGACCTTGAGGACCGACAGCACCTTGAGTACCTGTTGGACCAGTAAGCCCTATATTCCCTGTTGGACCAATCGCTACCCCCGAGTTACATAAACTAACCCAAACATTAACTCTATAATAATAGAAACAACCCAAGTCAGTATCATAAACCAAAAGACTGTTCGCGGGATTTGCAATAGCTAATCGTTGCATAGTAGTCAAACGAGGAACTAACAAACCTTTGTCTATTGCTCTCATTTCCACCAACGAAGTAGGATGTGGATTGGGCGTGCCTATACCCACATTGTTTTGCGCAATTGCTACGTAAAACGAAAAACTCAATATAAGTAGTAGTAGATGTTTGTGCATATTTCGGTTGTATACTTGTTCACTGACGTACTAACAATTACTCTATACGAAAACAAGATGCAAATTGTTACACAAAGAGACACCATAAAACAGGTAAAATAGTTAAAAAACCAAAAAATCTGGATTTTCAACCGAAATAAGCCACTCCGCTTTTACTACTGTGCGAGCTGAAATGCCGCTTCATTAAATCCGGGACGAACAATGAATGTTTCCGTATTAGTAAAGCGTTTGCTGATAGCAATTTTTTCCATCGGTGACCAAATAAAAATATAGGGTACTTGGTCATGGACAATGACTTGAAATTTGCGATATAAATCATTGCGTTTTTCCTCGTTCAATTCAGAACGAATATCTTCAATCAACTTATCCGTTTCCGCATTTCCAAAATAAACATAGTTGCTTCCTCCATTAATAGATTCAGTATGCCAAATTTGTTTCGGGTCTTCCGGAGAAGGAGAGCCTATCCATGCTCCATAAAACATTTCGAAATCGTGTTTTTTCTGATTTTCAATATAAATGCTCCACTCCTGTGGAACCACATCTACATTAATTCCCGCCTGACGAGCCGCCTCTTTAAAAATCAACGCTGCATCTCTGCGGGTATCGTTTCCTGCATTGTATGTAAATGTTATATTAAACTCTGTATGTTTTCCATTAATTTTTTTATCAATAATACCATCTCCGTTGCTGTCTTTCCAACCGGCTCCAGCCAATAATGCCTTTGCCTTATCTACGCTAAACTCATAGAATGAGATGGTATCATTATATGCTCCTTTTTTATACGGGTTTATCGGCCCAGTAATTCGTTTTCCTAAATTGTAGCCGATTACTTTATTCATTTTATCCACGTCCGTCAAATGCGCCAACGCTCTGCGTACATTCACATCTTCAAACTTGGGATTACGCATATTAAGCCCAAAATAAGTGTAGGCCATTGAAAGAGGAGTCGAAAGGGTAAAGTTTTCTTTGATTTTATCAGAAGTCTGCAACTGCTCTACAAAGTCTTTAGATTTAATGCCACTCATCACATCCAATTTCAATCCTTTCAAAGCCGTAAGCGCACCTGTTTGGTCCTTAATAACAGTATAAACCAATCGGTCAGGATTTGCCTGATAGAAATACTCACTTTTATATTTATCTCCCCACCAGTTTTTCTTTTTACTCAACACGATACGCTGACCGGGAACCCATTCCGTAAATTCATACGGTCCCGAACCCACAATAAATCCTTTTTCACGTTGATATTTTTCAGAGTTGTATTCTGTCGCAAACGCCTTCATTGTTGGGTCGTTTTCTACCTCTTTGAATTTCGTGTTCAAATCATTAATGGAAAATTTATCCATTAGCTTTTTCGGGTCATAGATATATTGCGGTATAACACGAAATTCTCCCGCAGTGCTTTTTGCCAAAATATATTTTTTGTTGCATACAATGGTCAATTTTCTCGGATTCACCGAATCTTTAACGATATCGCTAATCAACTCAAAATATGGGCGGTAATGCTCATTCTGAATCACCGGAGCTTTAAACAGTTTTACACTAAAAATAACATCTTCCACCGTGATAGGCGTTCCATTATCCCACACAGCATCTTCACGCAACTCACAAGTATATTTCAATAAGCCATTAGCCTCATCATACTCTTCTGTAGGCAACGCCTTCGCCAAATACGGTTCGTCTTTCAGCGTTACAGGATTGGTACCCCACAATGTTTGAAACATTTGCGACAAGTAGTAACCGGCTTCAGCAGACTGATAGTTGGTTGGATTGAGCATATCCGTATCACTCAATTCATGAATGACAACATCATTTTTCGATTTCTTTTTTCCGCAACCATACAAAACAAGGGCTGCCAATGCGATTACTGCAAGACGATAGGTGTATTTTCCGTTCATTACTTATTGATTTTAGAATGTGCGAAGATAAAAAAGAAGTCATAAGGAGCAAGCCGTATATTCCTGCTCGTTTTTTTTAACCATTTCGATTATATGATTTGCCCGTCCTTCATCACAATTTTTCGGTCAGCCATTTCGGCTAATTGCTCATTGTGAGTAACGATGATAAAGGTTTGTTGAAACTCATCGCGCAACTCAAAAAAGAGCTTATGCAAAGCATGCGCATTATCCGTATCCAAGTTCCCGGAAGGCTCATCAGCTAAAACTAATTTCGGTTGATTCATCAAAGCACGCGCCACTGCCACACGCTGCTGCTCCCCGCCCGAAAGCTGCGATGGTTTATGAGAAAGTCTATGAGAAAGCTTTAATCTTTCCAATAATTCTTTCGCCCGTTTTTCCGCTTCAGCCACTGATTTTCCGTTGATAAATGCCGGAATACACACATTTTCCAAAGCCGTAAATTCCGGCAGCAAATGATGAAACTGAAAAATAAATCCAATGTTTTGATTTCGGAACTTCGGTAAAGCACTTGCTTTTTGACGAAAAACTGTTGTACCATCTAAAAACACTTCGCCATTATCCGGCAAATCCAACGTCCCTAAAATATGCAACAACGTACTTTTCCCTGCACCACTCGGTCCAACAATACTCACCACCTCCGCTTTTTGCACCGAAAGAGAGACATCGTTCAAAACCCGCAATTCGCCATAATTCTTAGATATATTTTTTGCTTCTAACAACATTCACTTTGATTTTTTGTTCCTTCTTCTACCTTTGTCAGCCGAAAAGCAATTATAAGGCATTTAATCTAAAATCATTATTTATGAATTTGCACGAGTACCAAGCAAAAGAATTATTGAAAAAAAATGGAGCGTTGATTCAGGAAGGAATCGTAGCCACCACACCTGACGAAGCAGTAGCTGCCGCACAAAAACTGAAAGAACTATACAACAGCGACTGGGTTGTGGTGAAATCGCAAATTCACGCGGGCGGACGCGGAAAAGGCAAGATTGTCGGTACAGAACAAAACGGAGTGGCATTAGCGAAAAACCACGATAAAGTACGCGAAATTTCGACTAACATTTTAGGAGGAGTTTTGGTAACAAAACAAACAGGAGAGACAGGTCGTTTGGTAAATAAAGTATTGATAGCACAAGACGTGTACTATCCGGGAGCTTCCGAACCGAAAGAGTTGTACGTTTCAATCCTGTTGGACAGAGGCACAGGCAAAAACGTATTCATCTATTCTACCGAAGGCGGTATGGATATAGAAGAAGTTGCCGAACACCAACCGGAAAAAGTATTTAAAGAATATATAGACCCTTCCGTTGGTTTCCGCGATTTTCAGGCGCGCAAAATGGCGTTCAATTTAGGATTGACAGGAACTGCCAACAAAGAATTTTTGAAATTCATCAAAGGCGTGTACAGCGCATATATTACCTCCGATGCAAGTATGGTGGAAATCAACCCTTGCCTGAAAACTTCTGACGAAAAAATCATTGCCGTTGACGGAAAAATTTCGTTGGATGATAACGCCCTTTATCGCCATGCAGATTTACTGGCATTGCGCGACCTGAACGAAGAAGACCCGACAGAAGTAGAAGCCTCCAACGCAGAACTGAACTACGTGAAACTAGACGGAAACGTAGGCTGTATGGTAAATGGCGCAGGCTTGGCAATGGCGACCATGGACATCATTAAACTAAGCGGTGGCGAACCGGCAAACTTTTTGGATGTGGGTGGAACAGCCAACGCAGAGCGCGTAGAAAAAGCATTCCGTATCATTTTGAAAGACCCGAACGTGAAAGCGATTTTGGTAAATATTTTTGGCGGTATCGTTCGTTGCGACCGCGTGGCGCAAGGTATCATTGACGCTTACAAATCTATCGGAAATATTCCGGTGCCAATCATCGTTCGTTTGCAAGGAACAAATGCCGTAGAAGCGAAAAAAATGATTGACGAATCAGGCTTGCAAGTGCTTTCAGCTATTCAGTTGAAAGAAGCTGCCGAGCAGGTAGAAAAAGCATTAGGAACAAAAGCTACCGCGTAGTTTTCAATTAAAAAATGAGAATTAAAAATTAAAAAAGGGTTGAGAGAAATCTCAGCCCTTTTTTGTTTGTATCGTGCTCGTTTTTTCAGACCATTTGTAGCCTATCGTCATTCCTGCGAAAGCAGGAATCCTATACATTATAAAGGCTTTTAAAAAGATTCCCGCTTTCGCGGGAATGGCGTGCGTTTTTGTTTTTCACCTGCTCGTTTTTGGTTACTGAGCTTGTCGAAGTATCACCCATTTCACACCCCTCTGTCCCGCGAAGCGCGGGACATCTCCCCTATTCAGGGGAGAAATGGATTAGCACTTCCACACACATTTAATCTATCTGCGCGCACCAAACTCTTCCCCTTGCAAAGGGGAAGTACCGCGAAGCGGGGAAGGGGTTTCCTCCCACAAAAAAAGGTCAGCATTACTGCTGACCTTTGGAAATTTATATCCTCGTTACAATTACGAACAAGGATAAGCGGAGTGGAAGAACTGCCGCAAGCGTCCGCTTGTGGCTTACTTCTCACAAGCGGACGCTTGCGAGAGTGGGGGCTTCTTGTTTCTTGCATCCTCGTTACAAACGAGGACGAGCGTGGGTTGTTAGTTAGTATCCATTTATCAGTCTGCGTAATTCCGTAACAAGAATATAAATACCGATAATAATGAAACCAATTCCACTAAAATATCCTTTTGCTTTTACAAGAAGAATATCGTCTTCGGCTACGTTCATCTTATTTGTGGAACGCAAAACATATATACCAAAGATAAGACTTCCTATGCCCAATAATATCTTCGTTTTATCAATCATTTCTCGTTGTTTGGTGCTGTTGCGGGTTGGGGCTTCTTGTTTCTTGCATCCTCGTTACAAACGAGGACGAGCGTGGGAAAATGCTGACGACTGACCACTGTTTACTGACTACGGTTTATGTATTCTCTCCCGTTACCGTTACGTCCAGCACATCGCTTACCAAACCTACGGTTTCATCGTTGAGGAGGTAGCGGGCTTGGTATTTCCAAACGGCACTTTGCCCCAGTGGCGGAAGTGGTTCATTATCTATATAATCAGGTCTGGTATCAATAGCGAGAAACTCAAAGCCTGTGCCTCTATCCACCCACAGCTTGATGCCTTCGCTGTGTCCTTTTTTCCAGAGAATATTCGGTCTGCCGCTTTCCAAACGAACGCCCAAAATTGGCTTCCATGTATTGGGGTCGTCCGTGCTTTCTTCGCCTATGATGCGCATATCATCGCCAATGGATTCGGTGTAATTCGGATGAGCCTTGATGGTTTGCACCAGCAAGCGAACACGATTGAAAATACCACTCTGCACCGTTGGCGGAATGGGCGGCAGGGTCGGTAAAATCGGTGGAACTAAAGTGCCTGTGCCGTCCCGCAATTGGTTTTTGAAAGCCGTAGCCGCTTCCAGTTTATTGCGCAACTGCTCGACAAATAGCAGTGTGCCTGCGAAAATATCGCTGTCGGTTTCCAACTGGGCAATCGTAGCGGGACTCAAATTGAGAATCACCTGATAATCTTTCGCCTTTTGTTCGAAATTTACGAGCCAAATTGCTCTATCAGCATCGGCTCTTGGGAGATAATCATGCTTTTTCATAATTATTGGTTTTTGAGTGATGAAATAAAAAATTTAGACGAAAATCCTTGCTACGAGCCATTCGTGGGAAGCCACCAGTCATTGGCGGAAGCCCTCCTGCTGTTGGTGGGAATCCTCCTGTCATTGGTGGGAGCCCACCCGTCATCGGTGGGAACCCTCCCGTCATCGGTGGGAGTCCACCAATCATTCGAGGGAATCCTCCGGTCATTGGTGGGAGTCCACCAGCCATTCGAGGGACCCCTCCAGTCATTGGTGGGAGCCCACCAACCGTTGGGGGAAACCCGCCCGCCATTCGTGGGAGCCCACCTACCATTGGTGGGAACGAACGAGCTGTTAAATAATTCAGAAAACTGTAAAAAGAAACCCGTAAATCGCGCAGTTCTATTTTGTAGCTGACCGCTGACGGGTTTGAATGGAATAATTGGAATGGCTGGTTCATTCTCGTGGGGGTTTGGTATAACGAAAGAAAGAATTTTTGTTGAAATGGCAAAATATACCCCTCCGTCCCGCGAGGCGCGGGACACCTCCCCTTTGCAGGGGAGGAACTTGGCGCAGTTCTTCCATTTATATTTACACATTGAAATAGAAGTGCCATTTCTCCCCTGTTTAGGGGAGAAACAGGTTAGCACTTCCACACACATTTAATCTATCTGCGCGCACCAAACTCTTCCCCTTCCAAAGGGGAAGTACCGCAAAGCGGGGAAGGGGTTTTCCTGCTCATTTTTCTCACCCATTTTGTTTTCGGGCAACGCGAGCGTTGCCCCTACAAATACACCCATAAAAAAGGGCAGAAAATTTTCTGCCCCTACAAATGCGCCTATGAAAAAGGGCGAATAATCATTCGCCCCTACCCTATTTTCATTAACCATTATCAATTAAGCATTATCCATTTTTTTGCGCATAATATGCCTCCAGCACCCCGTAAAACTCTTCACCATATTTGCGAATGAGGGCGGTTTTCACGAAACGAAATACGGGAACTTGCAGTTTCTTTCCGTTTTTGCAGGCCGCTTTGCAAATGCTCCAACGCTCGTAGTTCACCGCATCAAAGGTCGCGTGTTTCGTAATGCGCACGGGATAGAGATGGCAAGAGACCGGTTTTTGCCATTTTACTTTGCCTGCCAGATATGCTTTTTCTATTCCACAGCCCGCAACGCCACGCTCGTCATACACCACATAGGCGCAGGGTCCGTTTTCAATCAGTGGTGTTTTGAAACCTCTATCTTCCTCGTCAAACGTATATTTTTCCTTTTCCAAAACGGCAATGCCCTGTGGCGTAAGATAGGGTTTTACCTGCTCGTAAATTTTATCCAAAATCGGCAGTTCCTTTTCGTCTAAAGGTGCGCCCGCATCGCCCGCCACGCAACACGCGCCTTTGCAGGCACCGAGGTCGCACACAAATTTTTCCTCCAAAAGGTCTTCGCTTACAATTTTATCGTCAATAACTATCACGGTGATTTTTTTGCTGCCGCAAAGCTAACAAAACCGCGATTACTTCTTCTGCAAGGTGTTGATTTGCTGTTGCAATTTTTCTATTTCCGAAGAAAGAACCGCTTTGAGTTGCGCATTTTCCTCAGATAGCGCAGTGATTTTTTGCTGTTGCTCTTTAATGGCTTCTACCAAATAAGATGTCAGTTGATGATACGCCACACCTTTGAATCCATTCGCCTGTGTCGCCACCAATTCGGGCATCACTTTTTCCACTTCCTGCGCCAGGAAACCCACCTCGCGTCTGTCGGTAAATTTATCGTCAGGCAGCGAATCTTTATTCCACGAATAGCTGATGCCGTTTAAAGAAAGCACTTTATCTAAAGCACTACTCAACGGTCGAATATCTTTTTTCAAGCGTTTATCGGAAGACCACCAGGCGCTATTGCTCCAGTCGCCTCCTTGTTGCCACACGCGCCTTCCGCCATTATCAAAAGAAACTTGATTGGTGCCACCGTAAAAGAAACGCAAGGTGTTCGCCCAAGGTCCGCCCGCACCACCGGAAGTTGTGCCGACATCTATTGTCCATGCATTTGCTCCCGAACCGATAACCAGAGAGGTAGCGTGTATCGCTCCGTTCACATCTAACTTATAGGCAGGAGAAGTTTGGCTGATGCCTACATTAGTACCATTGTCGGTAATAATCCCGCAAACAGCCGCTGTACCGTCACTTTTCAAAACGGCATTTGCCGTAGTGCAACCCACAGGTCCTGTTGCACCTGTCACTCCGTTCGAACCCGAAGCACCTGTATTTCCTGTCGCGCCCGTATCTCCGGTTGCGCCAGTCGCGCCATTGGCTCCGCTCGGACCGGTCGCGCCCGTTGCGCCATTTACCCCCGATGCTCCGGTTGCACCTGTGGCACCCGCACCCGTTGGCCCGGTCGGTCCGGTATCGCCATTGGTTACCGTACAAAAGCAAGCACATAAATTTTGCCACGCATTGCTTTTATAAAAGAAAAAACAATCCACGTCCGTATCATACACCAAAAGCCCATCGGCAGGCGTAGCAATCGCCAATCGTTGCGCTGAAGAAACACGCGGTGTCAATAATCCTTTATCCGTAGCTTGCAATTCCAAAAGAGAACTTGCATTCGGTGCAGCCGTGCCGATACCGACATTGTTTTGTGCATTCACCACACACAAATACATTGAAAAAACGAGGAGGAGTAATAATTTTTGCATACGCAATATTCGTTTGAATACAACAAAGGTAGAATTTATGCAATTGTCGTTTCCTTATCTTTTCAACGTATTATACACTTTCCGAAGCAATCCACGCCCCCGTCCACGCTGCCTGAAAATTGAAGCCACCTGTGAGTGCATCAATATTCAGCACCTCGCCTCCGAAATAGAGATTCGGCAATAGTTTACTTTGCATCGTACGAAAATCCACCTCTTTCAAATCGACCCCACCCGCAGTGACAAACTCGTCTTTATTCGTGCTTTTTCCGCTTACGCTAAAAACACATTGCGTGAGTTCTTTCGCTAAATTTTCCAATAGTTTATTGCTGCAATTTGCCCAAATATCCTGTGCCGTGATTCCCGCACTGTCCGCCAGCGATTGCCACAAGCGCAGCGGAATTTCAAATTGCGTGTCGTTCGTGCTCGTTTTTTTAGGGGACTTGATTTTGTGTTGCTTCAAAAAATCCAACACCTCCGCAAACGACCGTTCACCGCACCAGTTCACCTGCACCGAAAACTTATAGCCGATTTCATGCAACACCCGCGCCCCCCAAGCCGAAAGGCGCAACACCGCAGGACCGCTCAGTCCCCAATGCGTAATCAACAATGGTCCTTTTGCCTGCAACTTTTGCCCGACAACCGAGACCCTCGCATTTTTCACCGCAATGCCCATCAAGTTTTTGATGCGCTCGTCTTTGATATTGAACGTAAACAATGACGGAACGGGAGCAGCAATAGAATGTCCTAATTTTTTCAGACTATCCCACATTCCGTGCGCGCTTCCGGTAGCAATAAACACCGCATCAAACGACAGCACTTCTCCCCTGCTCATTTCGGCAGGCTCAATGCACCGCATTTTTAGCGACCATTTGTCATTTTCTCTTACGAAATCATCAACTCCACATTGCGTACGAATTTCCA
>JAEYZB010000027.1 GCA_023428205.1 Bacteroidota bacterium
ACAATCTGTATGAAACGGAATATCGTGTTTCAGCGCAATGTTCGACATTTCTGCTATCGGATCAAACGCGCCATGAGGAAATGTAGGAGCAGAACCGATAATAGCAACCGTATTTCGCGTAATCGCCTTTTCCAAATCTTCCACTTTTGCGCGAAAGTTTTCATCAATATCTATCCTCACCTGTTTGATACCAAAATACTGAGCCGCTTTGTCAAACGCCACGTGAGCGGTTGTCGGCAAAATCATTTCGGGTTCCGTAATTCCTTTTTCTTCGCGGGCTTTGTCGCGATACGTTTTCATCGCCACCAAAATACTTTCTGTCCCTCCTGAAGTTACCGTACCGACAATCACAGACCCATCGGTTGTTTTTCCTTGTCCGTGCATGGTCGCAGTCATACTCACTATTTCTGCCTCAAATTTCGTGGCACTCGGAAACAAATCTCCGTGCAGCGGATTGCTTTGTGAGTGAAGCGCATACACCTGATTCAGAAAATCAATGTGTCCCTGATCGCCATTGTAAATTCCTCCTGAAACATAGCCGTCTTTCCAACGCTGCTGCTCTTTTTCCGCCATCTCCTTCACTAGTTCCAACACTTTTTCACGCCCCTCTCCTATGCTCGGAAGTGCTGCATAGCGCGTGTAAACATCTTTATACGGTTTCAACGAATGTTCTAATTGTTCTGCTATTTTTTCGTTTTCGGCATCAACCATTTTCTTAAGTGCCGGTACGGTTTTCATACGCTTTTCAAAAAAACGCGCAATCGGTTTCGGCAACCAACTCAAATTTTTTGAGACAAAGTCAATCGCTGACATAGTATAATTTTTAGTGGAGAATATCGGAGTCGAACCGATGACCTCTTGCATGCCATGCAAGCGCTCTAGCCAGCTGAGCTAATCCCCCGTTTAACGAAAGTGTAAATCTAACTTTTCCAAATAGCTTACCAAATCATCGGCTATACGCTGCGAACTACCGGAATTTCCTAAGCGTTTATAAAGATCTTCGTAGTCTTTTTTAATGCGCTGTTGTGTTTCAGGCTGCAATAAACTCTTTAGCTCCGAAACCAAGCGCATTTCGTTTACATCATGTTGAATGAGCTCTTCCACAACTCTTTTTCCTGCAATCAGATTTACGATTCCGATAAAATCAATTCCTTTAATTAACCGTTTCGCAATCTGGTATGAAATCCAACTTCCTTTGTAACAAATCACCTGTGGGACATTGAATAATGCTGTTTCGAGTGTAGCTGTTCCCGATGTGATGATTCCGACCGAAGCCATTTGCAACACGTCATAGGTTTTATCAAAAACGAGTTCGACATTTTCAGGCAAAGAAAATTTGCGATAAAATGCTTCACCATTCATACTGAGTGCCGCAACCTTGAATTTATAATCGGGGAAATATTTTACGACATTCAAATATTCCGGAAAAAGATAGGAGATTTCTTGTTTGCGGCTACCCGGTAAAATCGCAATCGTTTTTTCGTTTTTCGCTGCGGCAATGTTTTCCATATCGACTTCATCTAACAGCGGATGGCCGAAATAATGCGCTTCTACGCCTTGTTGCCGGTAGAAATCCACTTCAAATGGAAAGATAACATATAGACGGTCTACATATTTTTTCACTTGCTTGATACGCCCCTTTTTCCACGCCCAAAGTTGTGGTGATATATAGTAAATAGTTTGAAAATTATGTTGCTTCAAAAACGGGAACAAACGAAAATTAAAACCCGGGTAATCAATTAAAATCACGGCATCAGGTTTAAAATCCAAGATGTCTTTTTTGCATAACGCAATGTTTGAAAAAATGGTTGGCAAATGTTTCACGACTTCCCAAAAACCCATAAATGCGAGGTTCCGAATATGTTTGGTCGCAATCGTTTCAGCCGATTTTTGCATTTTATCTCCTCCAAAAAAACGAAACTCCGCTTGCGGATCTTTCGCACGGATTGCCTTAATCAGGTTAGCACCGTGAATATCGCCCGAAGCCTCACCAACAACTATATAGTACCGCATTCGCTAAATGAAATAGATTGAAAAACTAAAAGTAAAAAAGTTGTTGGTTATTGGTTGTTAGTTGCTAAACGAAGGGAAAAATTATTCCCGATAACTAATAACCGCAAACTGACAACCCGCTAAAAAAACTTTGCCCAGATAATCGGAATCGCCCATAGGAATGTCGCCAAAATCACACCGCGTGCCGCGTTGTAATAGTCTTTTCGCAAAAAAAGAAAGAAAACAAACATATTGACAATACATCCCAAACTCAAAAGTGGCGATAGAAATGTTTTATTCTGCAACATTCTCCAATACTCTTCAAACGTTACTTCGCCACTTTTTACAAGGTAAAACAACAGGATTCCAATAATGGTTCCCAACAAACCACTGACAAAACCAATGCTCATTTTGTCCCACTTATAAATCGTATTCTGCTGATTAAACATTCTATCCAACATAGCGCTTAATTAAAACCATTTTTTGCGAAGGAAAAACCATATCATTAAAACAGAGACCATAATGGAACCGCTCAGCACAATCATAAACGAAAACGGATGATGCGCAAAGGGTAAATGCTCCACATTCATTCCATAAAAACTGGCGATGAGGGTCGGCAACATCAAGATAATGGTCACGGAAGTTAAGCGCTTCATCACCTGATTCAGATTATTGGAAATAATTGACGCAAAGGTATCCATCGTGCCGTTCAAAATATCGGAATAGAGTTGTGACATCTCCAGTGCCTGCGAGTTTTCAATGATAATATCCTCCAGCCAATCGTGGTTTTCCTCGTCCGTTATTTTCAAAAAGTTAGAACGCTTTGTTTTCATCAAAAGCAACTCATTCGCGCGTAAGTTGGTAACGAAATAAATTAAACTCTTTTGGATATTCAGCAAATGCGTCAAGTCTTCATTGCGCGAAGAATTATATAGCGATTTTTCATACGAATATCGCTTGTAATTGATTTGCTTCAAATAGTGCTGAAAAACGGAAATGTTTTTATCGAACAATGACAAAATGAAGCTATCCACTTGTTCCGGATTGAAATTTCGAGGCGGTGTTTGTGTGAAATAATCAATGACATTATTCTTATAAGCACTCACCGTAATGATATTTTCAGGAGTACGGATAATGCCAATCGGAATGGTGATAAACAATGCTTCCGAATCGGAAATGTTATTATTTTCCACAGGTGTTTTCAGCACAATCAGGTCGGTATCTTCATCTGTTTCATAGCGCGAACGCTCATCAATATCCAAAGAGTCGGTGATAAAGTCAATATCAATTTTCAACTTATCAGAAAAATGCTGTGTTTCGCCCGGCACAAAAGGCCCGTACAGATTTATCCAACAACCATCTTCCGGCTGCGTGAGTTCCTTCAAAACCCCATTTTCTTTTTTGTAGTATTTTATCATCGCTCATTGGCTTGAAAAATGGTTAAACAATTGCCGAAACAATGCGCGAAGATATACTAATTAGACAATTCGCCAATTGACGACTGACAAATTAGAATCATACATAAAAGACAATGGAACTATCTAAGCGAATTAGTGCGCTACTCGGTGTCCGCCAAATTTCGGACAATCGCATTTTTGCGAAGCGCAAGACGAAAGTTGAGTGGTGAAGATGGCACATAAAGCCAAAACCAACAATGCATAAATTCCTTTTTTCAACATAACCGTTTCAAACTAAATTCGTCCAAAGGTACTTTTTTCCCTTCATATTTCATCATATATAAAATGGTGCTCATTTTTTCGCACCACTTCCGTTTATTTGATTGGCGCTTTAGTCAAATGGTCTAAAAAAACGAGGTCATTGAATACTTTGGCAAGCGCAGTATAATACATTCCGATAAACTTAATATAACACTTGTCGAAATGAACAGAAATTAAAAAAAAGTAGCGACAATCAAATACTTAACATTATCTTAACATTGCAATTTTACATTTGCGCACAGAAAATTACGTAAAAATGAAATTACAGCAACTCTTAACGTTCTTTGTCCCGAAAGACAAAATATTTTTCACGCTTTTCACCAAATCTGCTGCAAACTTGGTGGATATATCCACAACGCTCAAAGATTTGGTAAACACGGCCTCACCCGACAAACGGATGGAATTGGCGAAAAAAATAGAAGATTTGGAGCATGTGGGAGATAATATTACCCATGAAATTTTCACAGAATTAAGTTCAAACTTTATCACCCCTTTTGACCGCGAAGACATTCACTATTTAGCGACTTCATTGGATGATATTGCAGATTACATTCACGGTTCTTCGAAAAAACTGCTGATGTACAAAATCGAAGACTATCCGATTGCGTTTCAACAATTAGCCGATATTATTTTGCGCTCTGCTGTCGAAATTAAAGCAGCGGTTTATGAGCTTAAAAGTTTGGATAATGTCATTCGCATTCGCGAAGCCTTGGTACGCATCAACAGCTTAGAAAATAATGCCGATGATGTGTATGACGGAGCCATTGCTGCATTATTTCAAGAAGAAAAGGATGCAATAAATCTCATTAAGATGAAAGAAATTTTATCGAATATGGAAACGGCTACCGACAAATGCGAAGACGTAGCCAATGTGATTGAAACTATTTTGGTTAAAAACTCATAGTCAAACCGAACCCCCAATTATGGAATTGCTTATTGCCCTTATTATATTAGCTATCGTGTTTGATTTTATCAACGGCTTCCACGATTCAGCAAACTCAATTGCCACAGTAGTTTCTACACGCGTACTGACACCTCTTCAAGCCGTAATTTGGGCCGCATTTTTCAACTTTATAGCGTTTTATTTTTTCACCGGACACGGTGTAGCCGAAACGGTAAAAAAAATGGTTCACGAAGATGTGATTACCATTCCGCTTTTGATTGGCGGATTGACAGGCGCCACCATTTGGAACTTACTTACGTGGTATTTAGGAATTCCATCATCCTCTTCACACGCGCTATTGGGTGGGCTTACAGGCGCAGCGTTTGCAAAAGCAGGTATGGCGGCTATTAATGGCGATAAATTGGGCACCACCTTACTATACATTCCGCTTGCACCGATAATCGGAATGGTGGCTACATATATTATTGCGATATCCGTTGTTAATTTGGTAAAGAATATACCAAACGCGAAAGTGGATAAATATTTCAGACGATTACAGTTGGTTTCTTCCGCGTTGTTTTCGGTAGGTCATGGTGGCAACGATGCGCAAAAAACAATGGGTATTATTTGGGCGGGACTTTTGTGTTATTCCGCAAAAATGGAGGTCACAGGAGGAACTATCCCTGCATTTTTCCACATTGATGCAGGCGGTACACTTCCTACTTGGGTAGCCTTTAGCTGTTATTTTGCAATGGGAATGGGAACACTTTTAGGTGGTTGGCGCATTGTAAAAACAATGGGACAACGTATCACCGCATTGAAACCGTTTGAAGGATTTTGCGCAGAAACCGCAGGGGCGATTACGCTATTTGCAGTTACAGCTTTACAC
>JAEYZB010000034.1 GCA_023428205.1 Bacteroidota bacterium
ATCCAACTCCACCAAATGCCCGCGTTCAAGCAGTCCCAACGCTTTGAACAGCTTCCCGAAAACACGCGCTACGGTTGTTTTTCCGGTGCCGGGATTGCCAAGAAAAACGGTGTGCAGCGAAAACTTGTTCAGCACATCTTTCCCCGTTTCGTTGTAAAATCGCACCAAGCGAATGAGCTCATTCACTTCATTTTTAATGTTGTTTATGCCTATCAATTTATCCAAATCATTCAGCGCACTTTGCAAGAGTTTTTCGTTCACTTTCAGATGCACTTTTTTCTTGTCTTTTTGTTCAAAGATTCGTTCAATATCCTCTTTCTGGATAGTGGAAATTTCTTCAGCAGAAAGGTCTTTGAAGTTTTCTTGCTTGATTAAACGCAAGCCCATGTTCATTTTCGCTTCACTCAGCAAACCGATGGCATAGCGAGCATTTCCGAAGGAACGATCGCGCGTGCGGAATCCTTCAATAAGTTGCTCGTATAAATAATTCTGCGCTTTTTCGGTGAGCGTTACCTGTTTTTCGGCAGCGTGTTTCAAAACAATTTCCAACAGTTCTTCGGGTGTATAATCTTCAAAATGGAAATAGTTTCCGAAGCGCGATTTCAAACCCGGATTGGAACTTAAAAACACTTCCATTTCTTTCGGATATCCCGCTACCATAATGGCAATATCCGGATTGCCGTCACTCATTTCGCGCACTAAAATCTCCAACGCTTCCTTACCGAAATCTTTGCTGTCGTCTCCTTCGCGGGCAAGCGAGTAGGCCTCGTCAATAAACAAAATTCCACCTTGCGCTTCTTCGATTACTTTTTTCACTTTCGGTGCTGTTTGCCCAATGTATTCACCAATCAAATGGGAACGATCCACTTCGCGCACATGCCCTTTGCTGAGCAAGCCCATCGACTTATAAATTTGCCCAAGCATTTTTACTACGGTTGTTTTTCCGGTGCCGGGGTTTCCGGTGAAAACTGCGTGAAGATTAATTCGCTCTTCGTCTTGCAATCCTTTTTCTTTTCGCACTTTCAAAAAACGGATGTAGTCCAAGTGGTCATGAATTTCTCTGCGCAAACTTTCCATTCCCACCAAATTGTTGAACTTGGCTAAAAGCTGCTCGACATTCACATTGTTTTCTTCGGGAGCAGATGCCACCGAAACATAAGCATGAGGCGTTTCTGCGGCATCTATTTCGCCCTCTACGTCCACTTCGCCCGTTGGCAGTTGCAACACCGCTATCACACTATCCATAAAAACCACCTCCAAACGATACGCACTATCGCGCCAAGTGCCGGGCATATCGTTGCCCCAACCTTCGGTGAACACAATCATCGGCTCGGGTTCTACGGCATTAATTTTGCGGTAGCGCTCAATGCGCGCTTTCAGCAAACCCGATGCATTGTACCAGTTGAAAACAATTTCACAATTCCATGCGTAATTCAGTTTGTTTTCGGCTGTAAATTCAATGTATAAATAGGGTGCGGTATCGCGATTGATTTGTTTCAGATAAACTTTGTTCGGGTCACTCACTGCATTGAAATCGCCTGTGAAAAAACGAATCTTACGAATGTCAAAATACGGATTGTTGCCCGCCCAAACCTTACCCGCATTTTCTATGTAAAACCGCTTTGTGCCGACCACTTCCCCATCAATCAAAGCTTCCCACAAATATTCGCCCGCTTTCCAAAATGCGCCCGCAGCCGCCATTCCCCAGCCTTTGTTTACGTACACTATGTTTTCGGCAGGCAATACTTTGCGCGTTTCGTCCTGGACACAAACCTCCGTGCGCTCTTCTCCATGCACGGAATAAGCGCGCAAGCTAATCTGTGCGTCCCATTCTTTTTCATCGAAGCGTTTGTTGTAAAAAGCAAATTCTGCCGAGAGATAAGTGAGTTCACTTTCATCAAAGACGGAACGATATTCTCGTTTTCGGTTGGCAAGCCATTCGTCTGAACCAAATACTTTCAGGGACTTGAATTTGTAATTCTTCATACTTTAAAGATAGCATTTCCCGAAAAAGGTTGAGTGCCGTTGAGAATATTTTTAATTCTGCTTATTTTTTTCACCCATTTGTGAGCCCCCCTGAAAAAGCAAGGAGGATTAATCATTGTATGCCCAATTTCGCTTTTCTCAAAAACATTATTTTCTTTTGTAGAAATTAAACCCAAATTTTATGACGGAAATGGCGTTAAGCTTTATAGCGGAAAACTGGTAATAGCGAAATGATAAAAAGGGGGTGTGTAATAGTAGTTTTTATGCTTTGTCATGCAAGGGGAGCGTATGCCCAACTATATGATAAGACCTGGGTTACCGGTTGGGGCGGATTTTGGAACTATGATTCAATATTAGGTGGGTTTAGTAATTTCTATGTAACAATTGAAGAGGGCAGTTCTCCTAATTTTCGGGTAGATTCCTTAGGGATAAGTTTTGACAGATTTGGTACAACAATGAGTGACGGTGCAGGAGATAGTGTGTTGTTTTATACAAATGGGGTAAAATTTTGGAATGGCAGACATCAGTTAATGCAAAACGGAGACAGCTTAGGCTGGGGATGGTATTTGAAAGACTATGATCCAGACGCCTACACTTTAGGTGTTCGCGCTCCAAAAACAGGGGTCTGTCTACCTACTGATAGCAGCCATATTTTCTATTATTTCCATGTGCCCATAGATTCAGTTAACGGAGGTATTTATATGGTACCGCGAAAAATGGCAGTAGCAAGAATAAATGTGACGCAAAATGAATTAACGTATAAAGACAGCACAGTATTTGAAGATATATTATACTCCTATATATCTGCGACTAAAGTTGCCAACAATAAAGGCTGGTGGATAGCCACACCTGTTAATCAAGCCAAATGTTTGTACCTGATTCAAATAGATAGTACTTCTCATATATCGTATCAGAAGATATGCGATAATAACTTTCAGGTATATTCTCCACAGAGTTTGGTTGCTCTCGCGTTCACGAATGATGGCTCTAAACTGATTATTAGTGGAGCAGATTATGATTATGCCGGTATGGAAATTATGAATTTTGACAGATGTACAGGAGAGCTCACCCTTATTGAAAAGTTTGATATCCCAATGTTGTCTGATTCAGATTGGATTCCGTGGACAATAGTGTCATCACCCAACAGCCGTTTTATATATGCTATGTGTAGCGCAGTTGTTTTACAGTTCGATTTATGGGCAGAGGATATAAAAGGGAGTATGAACATAGTGGCTTATTTCGACACCACACCTGCGCCACAGGTCTCTATGGATTTATTCCAGGCACAGCTTGCGATTGACGGGAAAATATATATTAACGGAGGGAGTACAGTCAATGCATATAGAGTAATTGAAAATCCTGATGAGTTAGGTACAGCCTGTAATGTCACACCTAATCTAATAATGCCTGCTTATGCTTGGTTTCCTTCATATCCGAATTATCGTCTCGGCAGTATGAATTGTGATAGTGGAGTAGGAATGCTGCAAATAGATAGTGCACACATACGCGCTTATCCGAATCCGGTTGCTTCACAGCTATGGGTAGAGTATGACGGAATCCGTTGGGAGATATCGCAGAGTATTACGCTAGGCATTCATGATGCACTCGGACGGGAGGTATACAGTAAGAAGTTACCTATGTACAGTGCCATACACAACGTGGATGTACATGCGTGGAGTGCGGGAATGTATATTTTTTCGCTGTATGCAGGAGAGAAAGAGATTGGGAATGGGAAATTTGTGAAAGAATAAAGTGGGTCAAAAAAACGGGCAGGATATGCGTGGCAGATAATTATAGTGAGCGGAACCGAAGAAAATGGCGTTAAGCTTTATAGCGGAAAACTGGTAATAGCGAAATGATAAAAAGGGGGTGTGTAATAGTAGTTTTTAT
>JAEYZB010000186.1 GCA_023428205.1 Bacteroidota bacterium
GGGCTTGTATTAAGTTATCGGAAATTAACCAAGACGTTTTTTCTTCCTCTGATAAAACAATAATTTTCCCGGTTGATAATAAATGGGGAAAGCAAGGTTGGACAATAATAGAAATGAATAAAGTAAACAAGGAGTTATTTATTGACGCATTAACAACAGCCTATTGCGAAGTAGCACCCAAAAAACTTGCAGAACAAATTAGACCAAATGACAACGAATAGACAAGGTCGAGTAGGTAAAAGGGAATTCCCGCAATCGTGCATGCATGGGCGAAGCCGTACTTGCGTGTAAAATTTGCTCGTTTTTTTCACCCATTTCAAAATTAAAAATGGCGGCTTTGAAAATCTCAGCCGCCATTTTTAATTCTCCATTTTTAATTGTGTCAGTGCGCTTCCGTTTCTTTGTCCTCGATTAAAGGCGCGGAGTTTTTCGGAATGTAAGTCGGGTCAATTTCGTGTTTAATGAAATCTTCAATGTTTTCTACCCCGATGCGTTTCGCTTTGATGCGTTTTTCGCTATCCAGAATGTAGAGCTGCGGAGTGCTTTGAATATCCCACTCATAGCGGAAATTATCGCGGTGATATGGGTCAGCCACATTTATCCAATCCAATTTATGCTCATTCAGGAAAGCCGTCCATTTATCCATTTCGGCAATATCAAAAATACCTACACTGTACACTTCCACGTCAATCCCTTCCGCTTTCAGTTTATGATAGAGTTCTATCAACTTCGGAATTTCTTTTTTGCAATGCCTGCAATCCGGATCCCAAAACGCAACAATCGTAAAACGGTTTTTCAAATCGTATAAATTTCTGTATTGTTTCAAGGTAGAATCTGCCAAATTCAAATTGCGCGCTTTTTTACCAATCAAAAGCGGTTCTAAAATTTTACCGCGCTCTACAATTTTGTATAGCTGAACGGTATCCACCCAAGGGGTATAACCTTTCGCGTAATAGTTATTCACCAAATGCGTGTACACCGCGTCAAAACCCATCACTTTGGACTTTGCCATTTCATTCAGCATATATACCAACGAATAGCGAAATAAATCTTCCTTTGGATTCATTTTTGCCAAAAACTCATCTCCGTTTTTGATGAGCGAATCAGGTATCTGCACAATAGTGCGTGTGTAGAACTGCGCAAGTTTATTGTGAAATATCGGTGTGCGGATAAAATTCGGGTCATTCAAATCCAAGTTATCCCAATAGTGTGCTTTGTAAAAACGCCATTGCCAAGCTGAATCCAGCAACACGCCTTTTTCATCGCGCGGTCCGTCTTTCGGCATGTCTATGTCTCGCATAGCTCTCAGCAGTTTTGAATAAAACAAATTCGGGTTGTTTTTTTCGATAGATAAACGATGTGCCTTTATTTCCCCTTCTATCGCTTGCAGCTGATTTTTAGCGGCTTCTTTTTGTGCATCGTTTGTTGCGCTTCGGTATTCCGCGTTGTATTTATCAATGTCTTTGCGCTTTTTGCTCAGAAACACCATGTCTTGATAAAACCAGGAGTTCTCCACGGACTGCTCTATTTTAATACTTCCCGCCAAGTCTGCCGTGTCGGTACTTGTTATCACTATTTTCGGTTCGTTTACGATAAACTCAAAATAGCGGTTACCGAGAGCAGGAAATACCCCTAAATAAATTCCCGTTGGCAAAAGCGTGTCTAACTTAATGTGACAGACTCCGTTTTTATCAAGGTCAAATGTGTCTTTGATGTACTGCTTATCGCCATAATAGTTGGCGAGAACAAACTTCGTTCCGGCAAGTTGCTTTACGGTGATTTTGATTTCTGTTCCTTTCCCTGCAAAAGTTTGAAGTGTCAGTGCCGATAAAATCAGCAAAAAGAAATTGCGCATGTGCTTAAATGAATTTTGTATTTGACAAATATAATGCTGTAGATGTATTGATGTGATTTTTATTGAGAAAGGTTGCAAAAAATGCTCTAAATTTTAGTTAATCAACAGCACCAATCCTTTCAGATAATTCCCTTCCGGATGAAAAATATTTACGGGGTGGTCGGCAGGCTGCGTCAGTTGATGTAAAATGCGAACCGTACGTCCGGCCTCAATTGCAGCGGCTGTCACCGCACCTTTAAATAAATCGTAAGTAACTACTTGCGAACAGGAAAACGTAAATAAAATGCCGCCCGATTTTATCTTTTTCAAAGCCGCTAAATTTAATCGCTGATAGGCTTGCAACGCGTGGTGACGAGCTGAAATGTTTTTCGCAAAGGCGGGCGGGTCGAGCACGATAATATCAAAATCGTTTGTTTCCACTGTTTTCAGATAGTCAAAAACATCTTCCGCGTGTGACGTGCTCGTTTTTTCGACCCCATTCAATTTTATATTTTCATCGGTGAGCGCAATCGCTTTTTCGGAGGAATCCACCGAAACCACTTTCGTTGCACCAGCATTTGCGGCATACACCGAAAAGCCACCCGTGTAACAAAAGGTATTCAACACACTTTTCCCTTTCGCGTAGTGTGCCAGAAGCTTTCTGTTGTCGCGTTGGTCAATAAAGAAACCCGTTTTTTGTCCATTGATAAAGTCAATTTTAAACGTGTGGTTGTTTTCTTTCACCAATACATTTTCCGCATTGCCATAAAGAAATCCGTCTTTCGCCAAAACGTTGTTTTTCGGCAATGTGTTCGTGCTTTTATTGTAAACGGCCTGTAATTTTTTGCCATAAATTTCCTGCAAACACATTGCAACAAGCTCCGCTTGCTTCGCCATGAAAAACGAATGCGCCTGAATAACCGCTACACCATTGTAAAAATCAATAATCAATCCCGGCAAACCATCGCCTTCGGCATGCACCAAACGGTACGCAGTCGTTTCTTCGCTATTCGTAAACCCAACCATCGTGCGGGCATTGAAGGCTTGTTGGAGTTTTTCGCGGAATAAATCCTCTAAACTTTTAATCTTCTGAAACGACAAAACCCGTACCGCAATATTGCTTTCGGTGTAATAACCAATTGCCAGAAAATTGCCGCGCGCATCGGTTACTTCTACCAATTCGTCATTTTTCACATCCGGTTCTTTCGCTTTGATGGCTCCTGAAAAAATCCAAGGGTGAAAGCGCAGAATGGCGTCCGTTTTCCCTTTATGAATAACAACTTTTGGTAACTGCATGGATGATTAAACTATTTGACGATTAGATAATTTGACGATAAACTTTCGGCTCAAAGTAACGACTTTTAGCGACATTATCCCAATTCTTGGAGAAGCATTAGAGTGCTTTTTTTTGAATACCATACTTAATTCACATCTTTATCGTGCCTTGTGATTTAAGTTACTTTAAAAAATAGTGGATAAATTTATCCACTATTAAATATTTATATTTATCTTTATCCAAGCCAAAAGGGGGCATGTGTTTTCAGAGTCGTATGAATATGGTATAAGGGCATCTATCTACATCCACAGGATAATTGTTTCGTGATAGAAAAATGGGGTTAAAAATGTAGCCGATGCCATAGAAATTAGAGCAAGAATTGACAACATCAAACTATATATGAAGTTTTGGAAAAAAATAAGTCAGCAGGAATGCAGCGAGTATATAGACAAAGCGTTAAGCAACAACGTTGATTTCAATAAACGTATAAGTCTAGGTATTCCCGCTTCAAAATTAGACGGAAGAGTTTTTTCCGGACAGGCTTCTTTTCTGAAAGACGCTCCATTTCTCAGAACTATTGTTCAAAATCCGAATCATATCGGCTGTCATACTTTGTCCGAATCGGAAGTGTTTTTTAAAGGAACGCAACAAATAGAGCGAGAACTCATTGAACTGATTGCCGTAGATATTTTTAAAGCGCAACAGGGGCAAACTGATGGATATGTCGCTGCGGGTGGAACGGAAGCCAACCTGCAAGCTGTCTGGATTTATCGTAATTATTTTATTCAAAATTTTGATGCCAAACACAGCGAAATAGCCATACTTGCTTCACAGGACACACATTATTCAGTAATGAAAGCCGCTAACCTGATGAATTTGGAACATCTTACGGTTCCTGTGCAGGAAGACACTCGCATCATAGATGAAGCGCGGCTTGACCACATAGTAAACGAAGCAAAACAAAGAGGGAAAAAGTATTTTATCGTGCTGTGTAATGTGGCGACCACTATGTTCGGTTCCGTTGATAATCCTGATGTGTATGTGCGTTGTCTTACAAAACATAATACTCCATTCAAACTTCATTTAGACGCAGCTTTCGGAGGATTTATTTATCCTATTATACAACCCGAAAACAATGTAAATTTTGACAATAAACACGTTAGTTCGATTACACTTGATGCACATAAAATGCTGCAAGCTCCATACGGCACAGGCATATTCTTAACACGAAAAGGACTGATGCAATACGTTTTTACCAAAGAGGCGAGTTATGTGAATGGCATGGATATTACCTTATCCGGTAGTCGTTCGGGAGCAAATGCTATTGCTGTATGGATGATACTGGCGGCTTATGGTCCTCACGACTGGCGCGAAAAGCTGAATATGCTGCTTTACAGAACCACATGGGCTTGTAAACAATTAGATGAAATTGGGGTAAAATACTACAGAAATCCATCACTAAACATTATCGCGATTAAAGCGGAATACGTTCCTCCACAATTGGCTTCCATGTATGGATTAGTTCCTAATGCCCATCACGGAGCAAAGTGGTATAAAATTGTAGTGATGGAGCACGTAGAAGATAAGCATTTACAACTTTTCTTCGATGAAATTAAAAAATACAGTAAAGTGTATGCAGATAGACTATGACATATTAATTGCCTACGGTGGCGTAGCCAAGAAAATACAAAAAGGTGAAATTTTGTTTCGGGAAGGAAATATGCCGCGCTTCTATTATCAGTTGGTGGAAGGAAGCGTGAAATTATTCTCAACCGATACAGACGGAAAAGAATTAGTACTAGGAGTATTTAATGCCGGGCAAAGTTTTGGCGAACCACCGTTATTACTTGACAAACCCTACCCGATTGCGGCACAGGCAACTACTGCCGGAGTTATAGTGAAAATAGATAAAACAAAATTGTTGCAAATTTTGAAAGATTATCCTGACATTTATGTCAAACTGCTTTACACGTTTGCAGAACGTATATATAATAATACTTCTACTGCGCGAATATCGGTTTGTCTGGCTCCTGAAGAAAAAATCATACGGTTTCTCAAATGGAAAAAAGACACTGGATATATATTAAAAGGCGAGCCTGTTCCGTTTACCCGCCAGCAAATAGCAAATTTTATAGGAATACGGGTAGAAACGGTAATACGAACACTTAACCGGATGTGTAAAGAAGGCAAAGTAAAAATTATTAATCACAAACTATATTGCATATAAATGATTCACACAACACTTACAAAAAAATGGTTTCGATGGGCATTGCTCAACCTTGCTCTGGTAGCTCTTTATGGCACATTGATGCGGTATAAAATCGCATTCAGTTTCCCGTTTTTTGAACAAAAAAATCTGCTTCATGCCCATTCACATTTTGCTTTTAGCGGTTGGATAAGCCATCTCCTCTATTGCGGGCTTTTCTATATTCTAAGTCGATTTTTACCTGACGAAAAAAAACAAAAATACTACCGAATAATTGTGGCTAATCTGCTATGTGCTTTTGGAATGCTGATTTCTTTTACCATACAGGGATATGGCGCGATTTCCATAACGTTTTCTACTCTTTCCATTATTGTCGCGGTAATTTTTGCATGGCATTTCATTAAAGACACCCGTTATTTTCCCCGTCAGCAC
>JAEYZB010000187.1 GCA_023428205.1 Bacteroidota bacterium
CGACAGAAGATTTCAAGAAAGAAGCAGACAAAATGGTAACTGATGCTATAAAACAAGCCGGAGTTAGAGAAATTGAAGTCGCAACTGAAAGGGGTGACATTTTCAATTTAAGAATTGACCAGATGGCTGATGAAGTTTGGGGAGTTGACAACCAATATTACTTTCTTTACAAAAGGTCGTCAGAAGTAATTCACGGTCATTGGAGAGTAATTGCTAAATACCATTTGGCAAAAAGTTTTAATCCTATGCACAACGGACTTTATTGGTATAACGAAAACCCCAATAGGTTTGCAGGACTAATTCCTGCGTTTATTTGTTTGCAAACAGCGATAGAGTTTTTAATTACAATTCTAAACGACATTCAATCAGAGCAGACTAAAGAATTACAAGAAAAACTAATTGACTACCGAAAAAGACTTTTGAAACAATATATGGTTTACTTCAATAAATACATTATGCCAGCAGGAAATGGGGACAAAGAAAGTGCAGAATAAAAAAGCCCAAACCAATATAATGACGAACAATAAATTTAATCATTGAAAAATAGAGGAAATTATGACATTGTGTTTAGCGTGGAAACAAGGGAGCCAAATTCATTTCGCTTCCGACTCTCGTCTAACGGACGGAGATGGTTCAATAACGACAGATGATGCAACAAAAGTTTTTAAAATTAGCGTTGTAATCTATGGCCCAATTCCATCTGAAAGACCAGAAGAAAAAGAGCCACTAATACACCAATCAACATTTGGACTTTGTTTCGCAGGAAGTTATTTAAACGGCAGTATACTAGCTGGCACTATTGAAGAAGTATTATCGAACATTCAAGCAACACCCTACTCTGACATTTCAATAGAGAATCTATCAAATATTGCATTTGCTGTTTACAAACAAGTTTCTACACAGTTAATGCAAATTCATTGCAAAAAAGGACTTTCAAGAGTAGTACTAGGTGGTTACTGCCCTATAACATCAGAATTTAAGATTTACTTGTTCTCACCGAAAGAACTTGTTCAAGGTGAATTGTTAGATTTCGAAAAGCAAGAAATTGTTTTGACAGATAATGCTTATTTTATTGGTGACAGTCCTGCAATTGAAAAAGCAGTAAAATTATCTACCAACTTAGGAAGAAATTATACTTATTTTCATATTCTTCGTGAAATCATTAGAGATAGGGAAATAAATACTGTAGGTGGCAACATTCAATGTGGACTTTTTACCCCAACAACTTTTAAGACATATGGACTTGTTGAATATTCTACATTTGAAGATGAATACGGTATTACCCAAGTAAAGGATAGTTATAAGTTTAGGGGCTTATCGCTTGACCTAGATGATAATGAACTAAGAAGTGGCAACATCCATATTCATAAAGCATTTTTTAATCCATTTGAACACGAGAGAAACGAATATTTTGAAAAATCCTTTGAGAGCATTGATAAGAGTGTAGCCAAAATGTTTAAGCGGAAAAACAATGACTGAAGCAAGAAATAACAAGAAAGCCCGAACCGCTAACAGCACCTACCCAAAAGTGGCGGTTCAGTGGTTAAATCAAGCTTTGTGCTTCTATCAAAGTTTGTGCTTAACTGAAAGTGAATCGCTTCGAAATCGCCACCTTCGGGTAGCTGCAAAACGTTATAGGCAATTTAACGAACGACAGAAATGACAGCAACATTCGGAATATTAAGTTTGACATTGAGTATTGTAAGTGCCTTGTATTTACAACTGCCGACATTCTTTTTGTCGCTTGGTTACGGTTGGTCGCACAACTATCCGACAAAACGTTGGG
This sequence comes from Bacteroidota bacterium, assembly GCA_023428205.1. Taxonomy (GTDB): domain Bacteria; phylum Bacteroidota; class Bacteroidia; order Chitinophagales; family LD1; genus CALAYL01. The sequence continues at coordinate 1,787 of JAEYZB010000187.1, forward strand.
TGTTTAGAATTTTAGCGTTAGCGACATTTTTACTTTTCATCAATACAAGTCCGACAACTTGTATGTTACTTTCAATCGCTATTCCGTTTGCTTTCTTTTGGACTTTTTCGCTGTTCAATGCAAACCCAAACTTATTTATCGCACTTGACGACAAACAAATCATAAAACAAAAAGACCGCATTTATTCCGACAACACCGAAGTTGTTGGATACATAGATGACAATGAAAATTCTATTTGTTATCCTGTTGACGAAATGGTAATGCCAAGACATATTTTGAATGACACTTTTTGCGACAAACCTTTGCTTGTTTCGTATTGTGCTGCGTGTCGTAGCACAATGCTTTACAATCCTGTTGTTGACGGACAGCGTTTGACTTTTGAAGTTCTTGGTGTGCATAGACGAAATATGATTATTCGGGACTTGCAGACAGGAACGGTTTGGCAACAAGGGACAGGCGAAGCAATGTTTGGAAAGTTGAAAGGAAAACAACTTGAATTTTATTACTATCAACAAACGACTTTGACAGATTGGATTAAACAAAATCCAAACACATTTATAGCAAAAGAAAGCGACAACATTCGCAAAAGTTTTGTTCCAAAAGGACGATTATTGAAAGTTCTGAAAAAAGTAACAGGTAATTTTGTTGCACCGGGCAAGACAGACTTGACAGGTTTGTCGCTTAGAGAAAAAGTTTGGGGATTGCAACTAAACGGACAAAGCAAAGTGTATCCAATTTCAGAGCTTAAAAAAGTAACAAACATAACAGACAATTTAGGCGGTGTGGACATTGTTATACAATACAATCCTGACACAAATCAAATTGACGGAATAAATAAGACAACAAACGAACGACTAAAATTTCAAAATCATTGGTGGTTTGGTTGGAAAGAATTTCACCCAGACACCGAAATATGGAAAGCAAAATAAACTGCCTATAACACGAACTGTGCAAAAACCAAATAAATCAGGCGATATTTATCGGATAATTTTTGTCGTAAGGAATTCCTGATTTTACTACGGTAAAAACTTGTTTCAAGAGTGCTTCATAATGGCTCTTCTTTTTAATTTTCTAAAGACTACATTTGCAAAAAATAATACCAAAACCAATTCCCATGAAATATCTATCTACCCTATTTTTAGTGACAGTCCTTTTTTTAGGCGGTTGTAAAAAAGACAAGTATGGCAATGTAAAACAACAAATCAAAGCCACTACGAGTGAATCGAGCAATAAAGTAAAATCCCTGCAAGGGTCGCAGGAATTGCGCTACACGCAGTTTGGCGATTTTATTACCAGTATTACCCCAAGCAGCTGTATCGGAGAGCTCCATGTAGTCAGATTTACTTCTGATTCGGCAGGCGATAATAATAACATGGTGACCCTTGTTATGCGACAACAGCATTTAGGAGAAGAGCCCGTTCAGGCTGACTTTTCAAATAATGGCGTCATTAGCGTTGTTCCGGTGATAAACGGAGTAAATACAATAGTTCAAAACCCTGATGGGGAAGGTTGGTTCTTCAAAGAAAATGTTACTTTAAAATTATTATGGGTTAATATGGGTTTAAAACAAGTTATTGATTTGCCGACTCAATACACCAATGTTGAACTTAATCAATTTAATTCAAGTAACTCACAAAGAGATGGCAATACTTTAACGGTGGGAATGTTGCCGCTTAACCAAATTGTCAGTGAACTAGCACAGTTTGGCGCTGGAATGCATTTTTATTTTGGCTTAAGCGATAGCACCTCTATCAGCTATGGGTATATACACGGAAATAACGCGCCTTTTCACTACATAAGAAGTTCGCATTACAGCGAATGGACAATGAGTCCACCGGATCCCGATCAGACTAAGACGTATGTTTCCACCATCGGATTCGTTAATGATAATATTATTCAAATCTATGCAGGAGCTGATAATATCCCTTATACAAGTGATGATGTTATCGTGTTTGAACCAAAGTTTTGGGAAAAAATCTATGTGAACGTCACTGAAAACTAGTCCCACATAGCCCTTCCTCGCTCAAGCATTAGCGTAGCGGTGCTTGTGCGTAAATGTAAATCCTGCTCGTTTTTTCCGACCAATTCATCTCTGGCGCAAGTATTTTTCTCTCGAAAAAAAATAGCTTAACCACAAAGAGCACTATGTTTAATGAAAAAGTACACAAAGATTTTTTTCGCATTCTTTGTGCGCTTCTTTGTGTCCTTTGTGGTTAAATCCGATTGTTCCCTTCCAACCTTCCATTCCCCTCCTCGCTCAAGCATTAGCGTAGCGGTGCTTGTGCGTAAATGTAAATCCTCCTCGTTTTTTCCGACCATTTGAAAGGGTGCGAAAAAACGAGCAGGAATTACCACCTCTTATCGCTTCATTCTCCGCGAATAAATTACTTTAGCTGAAAATCCAGTCCATGAAATACGGCATTCTCTTTGCTTCCATTATCTTCAATCTGCTCACCAATATCAGTTTCAACCTTTCCGCCATCAACGACAAACTACCGACAAAAAAGTGGGCTTATCTAGCATTAGGCTTGGTTTTCGGACTTATCAATTCCATTTTGTTTACGGAAAGTCTGAAAGTAATTCCGCTTGGATTGGCGAGTGCTATTTTCTTTTCCATTACGATTATCGGCCTAACACTGAGTTCTTATTTTTTCTTTGGCGAAGCCATTTCTTGGTTTCGTGTAACGGGCATTTTTCTGATTATAAGCGGAGTGCTCATTATCACCCAAAAGTAATTTCGTAAGATTTATACATTTGAAATCCAATTTACCGTATTATGATTCAATACAACAAAGACGAAAACAACATTGTGACGCTTACGCTCGACAATCCCAATCGCTCTGCGAATTTGATAAACAAAGCCTTTGGAGAGGTGCTGCAAAGAACATTGGCGCAACTGAAAAGCGAAACCGATTTGCGGGGTGTCATTATTACGTCTGCGAAAGAAACCTTTATGGCGGGCGCGGATATTGATGAGATGTTTGCGAATGTGGATGCCGCCAGTTTTTTCAAACAATGTGAAGAATTGAAAGCCGGTTTCCGTTGGCTCGAAACGCAAGGGAAACCTGTCGTTGCCGCAATAAACGGTACCATTTTGGG
>JAEYZB010000193.1 GCA_023428205.1 Bacteroidota bacterium
ACGCAGTTCAAGATTCATGGTTGCGGCATTGCTGCCATTCCGCGTATTACCCAAAAAACCACGAACAGGAGAAACAATCGTTTGATAAATATAGTTCACATTACCGTCCACTGGTGCGCCTGCATTATTATTTGGCTGACCAAGCACCGCGCCAAACGCAGGAATAGACGCGAGAATATTATTTTCTGTTCCGCCAATGTAGTGCATCATTTTCGCGTTGCCGATGGATGTATTAAACGTGGCGCGAGCCGCCACAATCATTTGCTTATAAATTTTCTGATAGTAGCGCGCATCTACGCCAACTTCGCTAAAGATAGTGTTGTTCATATTCGGCAGCCGCCATTTAGAATCGCCCACCTTATATAGTTTTGTCGGAATATCTTTGAATATTTCCGTAAACACCCGAATCCGCGCACCCGAGCGAATATTTTCCATTACTTCGTAGGAGTTATCGTAAGTGTATTCTACTTTCCCGATAATGGTATGAATTACATTGTCGTTCAAAAAGTGACTATAGCTGTCCGTTGATTTGAAAACATATCGGTCATTTCTGTAATCCGCTCCTAATTTAATTGCATGAAACACATCAAACGGATACTTAAATTCCAAAGACAAATAATTGGTTTTAATGCTGTAATCCACACTCTGATTGATTGGCAATCCATCGCTACTTCCCGGAATGGTCGTAGTGGAGGTTCCGCTAACCGATTGACGATAAAAAGTCATTTTTTTATCCCATCGTTTTTTCAAATTTTCATACGTCAAAAACCAACCTAAATTGGTGAATGAAAATCCACCATTACCAAATAGCGGAAACGTAAATCCTCCGTATATTTTATGGTTTTCCAACACATCGGTAATCCCTAATTTGAATAGTAGGTTTACGGGTTGATAAGTATATTGCGGACTGGCAGGATTAAACGGTTGATAAGTAGTAATTATCGGGTCATTGTTTAGTTGCGTGATAATTTTATCTACCATAAAACGCACAAAATACGGGCGCACTTTACTTTGTTTAAAATCATTTGATGCTGCAATTTCGTCAATAGGAGTTGATGTTGTTTGTGCCGGAGTTGTCACGGCTGTTTGCAAACTATTTTGAATTGCAGAATCAGGTTCTAAATAATTCGGCATAAAATCAAACTCACTTTGAAAATCATAGGGCTTACGTGCTCGTTTTTTGGGACCATCTTCATCTATAATAATCATCTCACTTTGAATGACAGCCGATTTCTCTTTTATCGGAACAGCATCGGCTACTTTAGTTTGTTTGCTGATACGTTCTGTAATAAGAAAGTCGGAATTTTCATTATTAAACGTTACATCTAATTCAAATTTATATAGAGCGGGTTTGCCATTTTTCAAAAACAAACAAAGCGCATCATTGCCTTCCACACCAAAACTTCGCTCATGAATATCCGAAGCAAAATTTGTGAGTTGATGATTTTCGCCTTTTACTTTGTAAACAGGTTCTTTGGTAGTATGCGTGATACGATAATACTGTGTATCTACAAAAGCATATACATTACTTCCTTCGGAAAGCGAAAGAGAATCCGTCTCCTCCGTTTCTTTGTCTTCAATAAAATAATTGATCTGATAGTGGTCAAACAACACTTTGGGCGCGCCTGTGTGAATATTCGTAATACCGTTTGCATCACTCAAAAACTGATATTTTTTCGATGAATATGGAGCAGGAGAGCGTTCGCTGATAAGCGGTGTATTCGTTATTTGATAAACTTCCTCGGCATCTGTATCGTAAAGGAAAATATCTGTTTGTTTTTTGAATGTTTGATTGTCGTATTTTTCTTTTCGAAGCGTATCGTCTGTGCGATTGCTTGTGAACATAATGCCGCGAAAACCATCAGCCTCCACGTACGCAGGTTCAAAATCATCAAAGTAATCGTCCGTAATTTGTTTAGTAGTCGTAGAGCCTATGTTGTACGTAAAAATGTCGCTTTGCCCTTTTTGAATTGCAGAAACCACGAACGATTTCCCGTCAGGCATATAGCTGATAGATGTTACTTTCTGAAACTTACGAATCGGAGCTTTCGTTTTTTCGCCTGTCTTCAAATTATATTGCAGCAAATGACTTTCATTGCGTTTTCCCCACACTATCGCGAGTTTATCGTTTTGTGGCTTAAACGCTATCAACGGAAATTGTAAATCTTTCCAAAGTGTTTTGGTTCGCCAACCGTAGCGAAAAATGACTTTGTCTTCATAGGTGTCATTATTCAACAAATGGATTTTTACACGTCCCAACTGATTTTCCGCATACGCAATATATTTCCCGTCAGGCGAAATTTTTGTTTGATAATAATCTCTTTCTTTTTTCACTTTAAACGCCAAACTATCATCAGCACGCGGCTGCACTGTTTCCAAACTTTCACGCTCATAGCGCGCACGATAAAACGCATACCATTGAGTCAATAATTCTTTCGTTGTAACACCGATTGAAAACTGCAAACCATAATCTGTGCTTCGGTTCAGGCGCGTGATATAAATTAAGTTTGTCACAGCTGTTTTGCCGTATTTTTCTTCTATGTAATGAAAAATAGCGTAACCCAAAAAACGTTGTTCTTCTTCCGAAAGTCCTTGCATAGTGCTGAATCGCTTGCTCAAAATTCCATCGCGCACCTTATCCTCATCTAACGCAGTCCACTGTTTCGACAAGTAGGTATTCAAACCACTATTGAACCAGTCGGGCAGATTGCGATAAAATTTCGTTTCTTTTTCTTTGCCCGCAAGCGCGCGCACCCCCAACACTCGCGCAATGCCTGCTTTCAACTGCTCATCTACACGCTCGTGGTTGCCATCAAAATAAATGAAAATGCGGTTTACTGGGAGTTCTGCTGTACCTGCCTGATTTTGGTCGGGGTCGTAAATGCCGATGTTGGTTTGATTCAAATCTTCCAACGTGTTGTAAACAATGATATTCGTTTTTTTGCGAGTGCGTACATCTAACAGCTTCGCCAATTCTTCGTAATAATTTTCCGAAGCCTTCACTACATATTTACCAATGTCTTGCCCACCCTGATAAAAGTAAACCGTAAAATGCTCTGTCGGATAATAGGAAAAAATAAAGTCTTTGTACTGCACGCGGTTTTGCCCGAACTTCACATTCGGCACTTGCGCAAAAGCACCGACTGCCCACACAAAAGCGAAAAGCGCAAAAACCTTTTTCATACGAAAAGCCAAGATAGGAAATAATTAGACAATGGAATCATTTGATAATGCGAAATGGGACAAAAAAACGAGCACGATGAAAACAAATTAAACGAAAAAAAGCCGCAGTTTCCCACGGCTTTTCCAACAACTATAAAACAACATCTTTATTAAAACAATCCTTCTATACTCAAATAACGTTCGCCTGTATCGTAAACGAAAGTCAACACACGGCTTCCTTTTGGCAGTTCAGGTAATTTTTTCGCGACAGCCGCAAGCGATGCGCCCGATGAAATCCCGACAAAAATCCCTTCTTCCTTCGCAGCGCGTTGTGCATATTCAAAAGCTTCTTCTTTCGTAACGGTAATGACTCCGTCCAGCAAAGCTGTATTCAAGTTTTCAGGAATAAAACCCGCGCCAATTCCCTGAATCGGGTGCGGAGCAGGTTGACCTCCGCTAATCACAGGAGATAGAACCGGCTCAACCGCAAATACTTTCAGATTCGGAAATTTTGCTTTCAATACTTCCGCTACACCTGTAATGTGTCCGCCTGTTCCAACACCTGTAATTACTATGTCCAACCCTTCAGGGAAATCATTCAAAATTTCTTGTGCCGTTGTGTTTTTGTGAACCTCTATATTCGCAGGATTGGAGAACTGTTGCGGAACCCATGAATTTGGGGTAGCGGCAGCCAATTCATTCGCCTTTTCAATTGCTCCTTTCATGCCTTTTTCGCGCGGTGTAAGATCAAATGTTGCGCCATAAACCGACATCAATCGTCTGCGCTCAATACTCATGGATTCAGGCATAACCAAAATCAATTTGTACCCTTTTACAGCCGCCACCAGAGCCAAACCGATTCCCGTGTTTCCAGAAGTCGGCTCTATGATAACCGAGTCAGGTTTCAAAATGCCTTTTTTTTCTGCGTCTTCCACCAACGCGAGTGCAATTCTATCTTTTATGGACGCACCCGGGTTTTGACGTTCCAATTTTGCGTACACTTCATAATCACTGCCAAACAGGCGATTGATTTTTACTTCCGGTGTATTTCCTATCACACCTAAGATGTTGCTTACTTTTGCCATTTTGTTTTTGTTTTTTATTGTTTCAAAATTTGTTTCAAAAAAGTTGTTGGTTATCGGTTGTTAGTTGTTGGTAGAAAGCGTTCCTAATAACCAATCACTCTCAACCAACAACCATTTTATATTACGAAATCTATTGGTTCTACAAATTCTTTACTGTTACGAACTTTGATGTTGTGCGAAGCAAACACCAACGAAAACGGCACCACACTTTCTGTCAGCCACACGTTTCCGCCCACCACCGTATCATGTCCGATAACGGTATCTCCTCCGAGAATAGTCGTTCCCGAATAAATAATCACATTATCTTCTAATGTCGGATGGCGTTTTGTGTTCGCAAAACTTTTCGCCACTTGCAGCGCCCCTAACGTTACACCCTGATAAATTTTCACGTTGTTGCCGATAATCGCTGTACCACCAATCACCACTCCTGTTCCGTGGTCAATAAAAAATGACTTCCCGATTTTCGCTCCCGGGTGAATGTCAATACCTGTTTTGCCGTGCGCGTATTCCGAAATAATACGCGGAATAGACGGCAAGCCTGCTTCATGTAAAATGTGTGCTAAACGATGAATCGCTACTGCATAAAAACCAGGGTAAGCCGTTATC
>JAEYZB010000199.1 GCA_023428205.1 Bacteroidota bacterium
ATCGTTCACGCCTGCGAAAATAGACTTTTGCGAGATACAAAGGTTTTTATATTTGCTCAATGGATAGCCAATTAAAGATTTATAACTCACTTACCCGCCAAAAGGAAGTTTTTGAACCGATAAACCCACCACATGTTGGTTTATATTCCTGCGGTCCGACTGTATATAACGAAGTGCATTTGGGCAACTTGCGCACCTTCACTACGTTTGATACGGTGTATCGCTATCTCACTTATTTGGGGTATAAAGTGCGCTATGTACGCAACATTACCGATGCGGGGCACTTGACCGATGATGCGGATTCCGGAGAAGATAAAATCGAGAAACGGGCACGTTTGGAAAGATTAGAGCCGATGGAAATTGTGCAGAAATACACAAATTCATTCCACGAAGTTTGTGATTTATTCAACATCACCCCGCCCAGTATTGAACCGACTGCGACAGGACATATTGTAGAGCAAATCCAAATGGTAAAACGGATTCTAGCGAATGGCTATGCATATGAAGCCAATGGTTCAGTGTATTTTGATGTAGCAAAATACATGGAAAAATATCCTTACGGACAGTTGAGCGGACGCAAAGTAGAAGACTTATTGGACGTGTCGCGTGAACTCCAAGGCACCTCGGATAAAAAGAATGTTTATGACTTTGCGCTTTGGATAAAAACACCCGAAAATGCCTTGCAAAAATGGGACTCTCCTTGGGGAGAAGGTTGTCCCGGCTGGCATTTGGAATGTTCGGCAATGGGCACCAAATATTTGGGCAAACAGTTTGATATTCACGGTGGCGGTTTTGATTTGAAATTTCCGCACCACGAATGCGAAATAGCCCAAAGTGTAGGAGCTGACGGCACAGAACCGGTACGCTATTGGATGCACTCCAATATGCTTACGGTGAATGGCACGAAAATGAGTAAATCTTTGGGCAATTCTTTTTTACCGAAAGAACTCTTTAGTGGAAATCACGCGTTGTTGGAAAAAGCCTATTCCCCAATGGCAGTGCGATTTTTTATGTTGCAATGCCACTACCGCTCTACTTTAGATTTTTCAAACACCGCACTGCAAGCTGCAGAAAAAGGATTTACACGATTAGCTAATTCCTACAAAACGTTGCAGGGATTGGTGTATCAAAAAGGCGCAACTGTTGCTGCCGAAATTGATGAAGTAAATAAATTATGCGAACAAGTGTTTGACTGCATGAATGACGATTTCAATACAGCGGAAGCAATTGGCGTGTTGTTTGATATGAGTAAGAAAATCAATTCCTACAAAGAAGGTGTATTGGCAATTTCTACTTTAGATGAAGAAACGTTCAATCGTTTGAAAACCGTATTTAACGCACTTTTCAAAGATATTTTAGGGTTAGACAAAGCGGAGCAAACCGACAATTCTCTTACCGAAGGTTTGATGAATTTAATTTTGGAATTGCGTAAAGAAAGCCGCGATAAAAAAGATTGGGGGACATCTGATAAAATCCGTGAAGCATTAACCTCTTTAAGCATAAAAGTAAAGGACACCAAAGAGGGAACTAATTGGAGTGTGGAGTAGTTTAAGTCCGTAAGAAAACATATAAATTAGGCTTTTCTATTTGCGACATAAACCTATTTTTGCGATAAGTCACCAAAACCATAATAATGAATAAGGTCTTCTTTTTTTGTATCTCTATAAGCTTGTTTTTCATTGCGTGTAAAAAGGAAAATTCTCCTGCGCAAGCGGAATTTAAGTATGCGCTTGGGAGTTCAACCGATTACCGTTACGCTACTGCGTCAAACTTTTACTATAACGCTGCCGATTCCACCGCAAACCTTATCGTGAAATTTGCAAACAACGACACGTTTCATCTCTTGTGGGTAACAAAATTTTATCCTGAAAAATCTGAATATTTATTTGGGCAGTATTATGGCGTTAATAGTGATATTATGGTGGTTAATTTCAGAAATAATGAAACGGTTCCTCCATATTGGGTTGTAGACGATGGAATAGGGAAAAACGGGACTCTAACCATTACCTCCTTTGTCGATAACACAATATCCGGTGTTTTTGATTTTGACATAAACACCATGAATCCTCAAACCTTTAATACTGCCGTTTACAACTTCAAAGGAACCTTTAATAACATCTCTGTTTCCAATCCATAAACGTTTTTTATATTAAATAACAACATAATACCCATTTTCGATGAAATCAAAATATGATGTAGTAATATTAGGCGGAGGTCTTGCGGGGCTCAGCCTTTCTATTCAACTGAAACGCGCTAACCCAAATATTTCCATTTTAGTATTGGAAAAGAGCAATAATGCAGCGCCAACAGCCGCACATAAAGTAGGAGAATCTACTGTAGAGTTGGCAAGTTATTATTTCCGAAATGTATTGGGCTTGAAAGATTATTTGGAAGAACACGAATTGCCTAAACATGGTTTGCGTTTCTTCTTTAAAAATAATACGAAAGAGGAAATTTCTTCGCGCGTGGAATTAGGTCCGCGTAACTGGCTGGTAGTGCCGAGCCACCAGTTAGACCGAGGAACTTTGGAAAACTATATGACTAAGCACTCGCAGGAATTAGGGAATACCGTAATTTCGGGCGGTAGTGTTCGCAATGTAGAATTTGGAGAAGAAGTGCACACCGTTACCTATAAATTAAATGATGAAGAACATCAGGTTACAGCACGTTGGGTATCGGACGCTTCGGGTCGTGCAGGAATTTTGAAACGAAAATTAGACTTTGCGAAACCGACAGCCCATGCCGCAAATGCTGTTTGGTGGCGCGTGAAAGGAGTAATTGACATTGACGATTGGAGCGATAATCAAGAATGGAAAAACCATTTGGAACCGAAACTGCGCTACTTGAGTACGGTTCACTTTATGGATAAAGGGTATTGGTTATGGGTAATTCCGTTAGGTTCCAAAAACACAAGTATCGGAATTGTTGCTGATCCTGCTGTTCACCCGCTGAACACCTACAATACATACGAAAAAGCCATTGAATGGGTTCGCGTGAATGAGCCGCGTGCTTATAAATTTTTAGAACCAATGCGTGAAAATGTATTGGACTTCTTACAGTTGAAGCACTATTCGCATCACACGGGTCGTGTGTTCAGCGCACAGGACCGCTGGGGTGTTACAGGCGAAGCAGGCGCTTTTCTTGACCCATTTTATTCACCGGGAAGCGACTTTATTTCTTTGTGCAACACTTGGCTTTCAGATTTGATTTTGCGCGATTTGGAAGGGGAAGATATTTCCCTCAGAGCTCGTGTGTACGAACACGCTTACCTTACGCAAGTGAACAATTGGTTGCCCGTTTATCAGGATAAATATTTGCTGATGGGTAGCGCGCAAATTATGACCGTAAAAATCCTTTGGGATTGGGCGGTATATTGGTCGGTGCATTGCTTGTTGTTTACGAACAAAGGATTTACAGACATGACCGTTCTGAAAAAATTATTCGGAGCGGAAGACGGTATCGGCAATAAATTAGGCCAACTAAATGCGCGTATGCAACAAACCTTTTTGGATTGGCTGCCGTATGAAAACGAAGTTTTCTCCAACCGCTATATTGACCCTTACGATTTGATGTATATGCGCGAATTTCAGGTTGGGTTGGAAAAAATCCACGAAAACGAGCAAAGTTTGTTGGATAAAGTGTCTGAAAACATGAGTAAATTGGAGCAAATCGCAGTAGCGATTTTCCGATTGATTGCTTCACAAGCAAAAGGCACACCGAAAGATTTGGCAATCAACCCATACACTTTTTCATTGGAAGAAGCGACTACAGCGGTCGTGAAACCTGAAGAAACGATAGAACCAGCCCAAAACATTATTGATGATGTACAGGTAATGTGGTTTTATAAGGAAAAAGAGCTTGCGTAATGAATGAGTTGGTCGCACAGCGAATGAAACACATAAGTGCCTTGTTTCAACAATGTGCAAGTGTAGCTGACGAACAACCGAATGATAATTTATTACAGGAATTTTTAGAAACCACCGACAGCGAATTTCGCTCGGTGGCATACGAAGCAAGCGCGATGTCGCGGGCAATTTCCGATTTTTCTGACAATCAGAAATTAGAACATTGGTCCGCTTTTCTACATCAATTTCCACAACATGCTACGCAAATTCATATTGGTCTTGGCTGGGCTTTTTCTCAGAAAAAAGTTTCTCCCTCCTCGTTTTTTTCAATCATTTCACCTATAATGTTACCGCGCGTTTTAGATGGCTTGGGGTACTGCGATGCAAGCTTTCGTCAGCGCGTGGTTATTCAACAAAAAGTCGTGCCCGAAAATTTCACAACGGCACTTTTGCGTGGCTACGACCAAGGAGTGGGGCGCGCTTTATGGTATATCGCCAAAGGTAATCCCACAAAACTTGGAGAATTAATATCCTTGTTTCCCGAAGAGCGAAAAAACAATTTATGGCGTGGTGCAGGTATTGCGGTGGCTTATGTTGGGG
>JAEYZB010000226.1 GCA_023428205.1 Bacteroidota bacterium
TTTGTCAAAACAACAATCGGAATTTTCAAATCAAGTGGTTCGTCTATGGTTTTATAGCTGGCGTTAGCTTCGGCTATTTTTCCGCGCATAACGGTTACCAGCTGATTTTTAGGGATGAAAAGATTTACAATTTTTACTGCTTCTTGTAACACTCCGCCCGGATTTTCGCGTAAATCCAAAATGAGCGATTTCATTTCCGGGTTTTTATTGCGCAGATTTTCAAATGCGGCACGCACATCTTTTCCGGCATTCGGGTTGAAAATTTTCAAACTGATAAACCCGGTTTCTTTATTCAGCATTCCATAAAAAGGCACATTGGTTTCGTGAAACTCTTCGCGTTTGAGTGAAAGGGTTTTTTCATTTCCGTCAAACGGTTTGATTTTCAATTTCAATTCACTTCCTGTTTCGCCTTTTAGTGCCTGACTAACCTCGTCTCCATTTTTCCCCAAAACAGATTTATCATTAATCGCAATAATTTTGTCTCCCACCCGAATGCCCGCTTTGTCGGCAGAAAGCCCTTTCATGATTTCGGTAATTACGGGAACACTGTCGTACATATCGTATTGAATACCGATGCCCGTAATTTTTTCTGATTCGTTGATGCGTGAATTTTCTATTTGTGCTCCGGTATAAAAATTTGTATACGGGTCGAGTTGGCGCAACATCCCATCAATAAATGTTTTCATCAACGTTGATGGTTCGGGTTCGTCCACATACAAATTATTCACTTCTTTGAATAGCGCACTGAAAACCTCTATTTGTTTTGATAATTCAAAAAACGGACTGCCGCTTGTGGCACTGCCCAAAAGCAGTACCGTAAATGCGCCAACTATTATTAATCCTCCTCGTTTTTTCATACCCTTTTCGTCCTTATTTTTTCGCCTGCAATATCGACTGCCGTGCTGTTGCATTTTTCAAAATATCTATTGCGTTCAGCACATCACTATCTTCCTGAATGGTAGATTCGATACGTCCTGCACCAAGATAATAATGGGCACAGATTTCCTGTTCCAACAATTGTTTTATTTCTTTTTTGTTCTTCTCCCAATCTTTTTGTTTGTCTTTTTCCAAGCGCTGTTTCATGGAGTTGTATTCGGCTTCAAATGCAGCAAACTTGTTCTCTTTTTGTGCCGTTGTTTTCAACTCTTCCAATAGTTTTTCACTTCGTGTTTCGTATTTGAAATCAGATTGTGCGCTTGTATATTTTATGAAATCATTGTATTCCGCATCGCTGACCGCAAAATTTTTTGCCTGTGGAATGGCTTCGTGAGTAGCGCGATATTTCATGGCATATTCAAAGAATAGGTTTTGTGTGTAAAGCGCAATCACTATTGACGCAGCAGTATCTTCTTTGGTTTTGATGTCGGGGTCAATACCCACTCCGTCATACACTGTGCGTCCGCCTTTGGTTTTGAACGCTACTTTCAGCGAATCTGCCTTGCGCTCTGCGTGCCCGTCCTTTTTGTCGGCATAGTTGATTGACTGAATACAACGCCCCGAAGGGATATAGTATTTTGCAGTAGTAACTTTCAGTTTCGCATTGTACGGAAGCGAGTGGGTGGACTGCACCAATCCTTTGCCGTATGTGCGTTGGCCAACTATCACGGCACGGTCTAAATCTTGCATAGAGCCGGCCACTATTTCAGCCGCAGAAGCAGAACCTCCGTCCGCTAAAATGGCAAGCGGAATTTTTGTGTCCACGGCATCGTTCAGTGTTTTGTATTCCCTGTTCTGCTCTTCAACACGTCCGCGGGTGTTTACGATAGGCGTGTTTTTCCCTACAAAACAATTCGCCACATTAATCGCTTCATTCAGCAGCCCTCCGGGGTTTCCGCGTAAATCAAATACAATGCCTTTCGCTTTGTGTTTACTGATGAGAGAAACGAGTGCATTGTGAACTTCCGTTCCTGCGCGATCGGTAAATCCATTCAAACGAATGTAGCCGATGCTGTCTTTCAACATTCCGTAAAACGGCACATTTTTGATTTTGATTTCTTCGCGCGGAAATGAAAATGTGATTTCTTTTTCTGAGCCGTCTGCTTGCAGCCGTGCCACTTTCATGGTTACGACCGTTCCTGCTTTGCCACGAAGCATTTTGCTGACTTCATCGGAATTGCTTTTCTGCACCGACTTGCCGTCCACAATCAACAATTTATCGCCCGGGCGCAAACCCGCTTTTGCCGCAGGACAGTCTTCGTATGGATCGGTGATAATTACCGAGCCTTTTCGTGCGCCAATCAGTGCGCCAATTCCACCATAACGCCCGGTAGTTTGCTGGCGATATTCTTGAATGTCATCTTCGGGAATGAAATCCGTGTATGGGTCAAGCGAAGAATTCATTTCGTATATGCCCGCACCGATTAGTTGCTCCGGATTCAGCGTGTCCACATAATAAATATTCAGTTCGCGGTAGAGCGTAGCGAAAATATCCAACTGCTTAGTGATTTCAAAAAATGAAACAGGTGGTAACGCGGCCGAACCTAATAGCAACACTCCAACGATTCCTAGCGCCCAATGTTTAAACTTCCAATTCTTCATAATGTCCGTTTCGTCATTGCGAGCGCAAAGAGACCATCTCTTCATTTTTTAAAGGGAATTTCTCAGTCGCAAAGACGAGTTTGTTCACCACCAAACATATAAATAAAAGCGAAACCCTGTTGATTTTTGAAAATTTAATAGAAGAAAAGAGTGCTTTGTCAGGATTTTGTCATATTCCGTTAATTTACTTTTGTCGCAAAACGAAAAAGATACTTTCGCCCTGCAAAAAAAATCACATTATGAAGTACTTTAGTTCTCTATTTCTGACAATTATTTCTTTTTCGATTTCGGCTCAGGTGGACGAATCGAAACACCTTAAAAACATTACTCAACTTACTTTCGGGGGAGATAATGCCGAAGCATATTTCAGTTTTGACGGCAAAAACCTGAGCTGTCAAATCACGAATCCGAAATGGGATATTCCTTGCGATCAGATTTTTGATATTGATATAGCAAAAGCCTCTAATGACAGCACATATCGTCCAAATCTTATCAGCACGGGGAAAGGCCGAACAACCTGCTCGTATTATATGCCCGACAACGAACACATTTTATATGCTTCTACCCACTTAGGCAGCGAGGCCTGTCCTCCGGTGCCGGCTCCGCGTGCCGACCATAAATACCTTTGGGCGATTTATCCCGAATTTGACATTTTTGTGGCTGACAAAAAAGGAAATGTCGTAAAACAATTGACGAATACCGCAGGTTACGATGCAGAAGCAACGGTTTCTCCTGACGGCAAAAAAATAGTGTTCACTTCTACACGAAGTGGCGACCTAGAACTATACACAATGGATATTGACGGCAGCAACCTGAAGCAAATTACGTTTCAATTGGGATATGACGGAGGCGCCTTTTTCTCTCCTGACAGCAAACGCTTAGTGTTCCGCTCTTCCCGCCCGAAAAGCGATGCGGAAATAAAAGAGTACACGGACTTATTGGCGCAAGGATTGGTGATGCCGACTGACATGGAAATTTATACCGTAAATGTAGATGGTACCGATTTGAAACAAGTAACGAACTTAGGAAAAGCAAACTGGGCACCTTTCTATACTCCGTCAGGAAACAAAATTGTTTTCTCCTCTAATCACGCCTCAAAGCGCGGCTACGATTTCCAACTTTATAGCATCAACACAGACGGCACAGGCTTGGAACAAATCACCAGCGAAAGCATTTTCAATGCGTTTCCGATGTTTTCGCCTGATGGCAAGAAATTGGTGTGGTCTTCTAACCGCAACAACGGTGGCACACGTGACACCAACTTGTTTATCGCTGATTGGATAGAGTAAGATTACAGGCGGGGAATCGCTTTGTGCGCTCCGTCACAAATCGGCATCTTTTGGCTCATGCCGCAACGACAAATAGAAATGCGACCGGAAATCTGCTGCTCTTTTCCTTCTTCGTCTATCAAAATAAAATTGCCATTTATAGCTACGGCTCCGTGTGGTTTAATTGTCACGATTACGGGTTCGTCTTTAGGGGAAATTAACTGCTCTTCCATGTCGCAAAAATAGCCGAATTACTGATATGGATACGGCAAAATTAAAATCGAAGCATCTTTTGTGAGTGTTGGCGGAATTCGGTTTTCAAACACCGCTATACGATATCCTTTGTTTTTGATTTGTTGAATATTTTCAGCAGAAATACTGTATCCATAAGAAGGAAGTCCGGTGAAAAACATACATTCTACCTCATCAAAGTTTTGAAATCCAATAACGGCCGTATTTGAGGGTAGATGTTGGGCTGCAATTTTTTTATAGGACAACGTGTTTTGTGTTTTTGCAAAATTGATTCTGCTTCCCCAAGAATCTTCTGTCAAGGAATGGTCAAATTTCATTTGGGGATAATTGAAGTTAATAACCAATATCGCAGGAATGAACAACACATAAGCCCATTTAAATTTTATATGAATTATCTTTAATGATTCCACTATGGAAACTACTGCAAATGCCATAAAAAGGAACATTAGTGGCATTACCACCATAATGTAGGACGCGATCTTGGTTTCAGCAAGCGTGAAAAAGGCATATGTGGAAACTATCATTATCAAAATTGGCACCGTCAATCGGAGTTTGAAATTGCGAAACACCGCCAAAGCCATTCCGATGAAAATAAGTGATTGCAGCAGGTTAAAATCCTTCTTCAGCCGATTGATATAAAACCAAGTTTCTGCGCTATGCCCTTCAACAACTTCCCAGAAATGCTTTTGGTTATACGCCCACTCATATAAAAATATTGTCGGAAATTTTATGTAGGAATAAAGTTGCCATGGCAGAAAAACACACAGGGAAATCAGGATTGCGACAAATAAATGTTTCGATAGATTTCTTTTGTTTTTTACGTATTCCATCAAAGCAAAAAGACCCAGCCCTTCAATGGCAAGTAAGCCCACATCCAATTTATTCAGCATAGCGCAGCCGACAAAAAAACCAATCAACAACGCATACCTCCCGCTTGGTTTCAACATATACTCCGCCAAAGCCCATGAAGAAAGTGTGACATAAAACATAAATGCCACATCATTATGATCCATTCCAATAATGCCATCAATATG
>JAEYZB010000208.1 GCA_023428205.1 Bacteroidota bacterium
GCGGTCATACGCTCCTTTCAGGCGATAGGTCAATTTGAAATTTTCCTGAATGGAACTTTTGATTTCTACATTCAGCGTTCCCGATTTACAATCAATAAACGTAAACTTCCGTTCACCGATATCTTGGGTAATTTCCTGGTCGGTGGAAATAATGTCTTGTGATGGAAAACGCGCAATGGCGTACGATGCGCGCAAATCAAAAATTCGTCCGTGGATATTAATATAATCGCTTGTGTCAATCAAAACAGGAGAGGAACTGCCCGGTGAATTGAAACTGGTTACAGCAAAATCAATAGAACTATTTACCGTTTTACCGGCTAAGTCATATAAGCGATAAATAGAGTCGTATGGAGCGATGTAGGGAATATTGTCCGTAAGCAACACTTCTCCGGTTGTATGGTTTTTCGCTTCGCAAACTACATTGGTAATGGGAATCGGTAAGTGATTTACCATCCAATAGTCCAACTTACCGCGGCTCAAAGTCATTGTTTGGAAAAAAGAAGAAGCATCAAACACTACAGGTGCTAAGGAGAAATTATTGATAGGCGGTATGTTTGCGTTATTCCCGTTGTTATTCAGTAAATAGTTGCCGAAAAACTGTTGTCCTGCATCAGTGCTCCCAGCCATAGTTCTTGCCAAAAATCCCAGCGAAGTACGATACTCAATATGAATGGGCGCAATCGCCAAAGAATCCACGGTACGCTTTTGCCCGATGCTTGTGTCAGGAATTTGTATGTATTGGTCGGCTAAATTTAATTCGTAAATAGTGGAGCGGAAAACAAGCGATACGGTGTTATCCGAATTTACTTCAGCGAGGCTATCTTTAACTAAATCATCAATAGAAAGTGAGGTAGAAGCCAAAGGCGCGAGAACATCGGTATCCCATTCCGTTTTGGCGTCTTTTTTACAGGCAACAACAAGCAAGAGCAAAACACCAATTAAAGTTATTTTCCGCATTCCTGTTTTTAATTAATTGCCAAATATACAATAAAATAGGAACAATTACTCCTTTTTTTGATAGAGCTGAAAGAAGCTGAGCGGAAGCACAGACTGGGTATATTCTTCTGTAACCCATTCAGGAATCGTCTCTTCTTTTCGAGTAATGAAATACCGATGTTGTTTCCCGCAGTCTAAGCTGTAATAATTCACGCGACACAAATAGGCTACGGTTTTCCATTCGTAACACAGTGTTTCTGTTCCGAAGACTTCGCCTTTCTTGATTTCGTTTTTTATGGTGTAAAGGTCTTTCAGCAGTGCTTCATCGCGACTGTATTTTCCGAATGAAATGCCTGTGATAATGATACTCGCTGCTATGGTTGTATATGCAATGTATTTCAAGAAATTCGTGCTCGTTTTTTCGAGGGCTTTTGATAAATAAGGTAGTCCGAAAAAACCGGCACACAATACGTAAAAAGGAATTGACGGAACTAAGTAATAGCCGCGCTGCTTGAGTGTAACGGCAAGCGGTAAAGATGCAGAAATGCCGATGAGTAGAAACAGCGCAGCTTTTGGGGTGAATGGATTTTTAAATACTTCTTTCCGCTTCCATAGCCACAGCAAAAAGACCACCGTTGCAGGAATACATAATTCTTGCAATAACAGCAGAAAAATATACAAGCGATTGCCTGTTGTCACTTCTCTTTTGTTGTTTATAGACGGCAGCAATTGTGTTTGCAAATAGTGGGCGATGTTGCTCATTAAATCAGGAAACAAAACAGCCGACAAAAGGGTGAAAAAAACGAGCAGGATGAGTATTATTAAGGTATTGATTATCGTTTTGAATAATCTCGTTTTTCTGTGAGTAATAAAGTGAATGCCTGCCACCGCCAGCGGAAAAAGTCCCACAAAACCTTTGGTGAGAAACGCCAGTAAAATAAATGCGCTTCCACCTATTAAATGTACTTTTTTGCCGTTTTGTAAATATCGAATCAGAAAATAAATGCTGAATGTGGTGAATACGGTTAGCGTGTTTTCCAACATATTATTTCGATACGACCAAAACACGGTAGGTACGAGTATCCACAGCAGCACCGGAAACCATGAAAATTTTTCGTATTCGGTTTCTTTGGTGAATAGTTTCCATAGCAGCACAATGCCCCACAAACTAAACACAGCCGTCAGAAAAGAATACAGCCGTTCTACATAAATACTGTCACCGAATAAGCGAAAAAATAAAGATTGGAAGATGAATGAAAGAGGAGGATGCTCGTAAAAGGATGCATAGAGCGTTTGGGTGTAGTGCGGTTTCCAAACACTGCCACGTCCTTCGGCCAAATTCCGAGAAATGGAAGCGTAGGTTATACCGTCCAGAAACATTCCGTCTTGAACCAAAGCGGGAATGAGTAATGCCGAGAAAATCGCTAAGGTAATCAGCCAAAAGCATTGATGGACTGTCGGTTTTACCATGGCTTATAAATCTACTAATCGCAGCGATTCTTTCTCGCGAATGCCTTTTTCGGTGTAGTGGAGTGTTGACAGTTCCGTTACAGGGTCGTGCTCGTAAAAAACAAAATAGTTATTGTCCGCAATTTCTTTCAGGAAACGTTCTTTTTCGTTCATCGTCAAAAGCGGACGTGTATCATAAGCCATGACATAAGGTAAAGGCAAATGCCATTTGCTCGGAAATAAATCTGCTGCGTAAACAATCGTTTTATCGCCCATTTTGATGTGCGGAATCAGCATAGACTCTGTGTGTCCCGAAACCGTTTTTACAATCATATTTTCGTGTACGTCCGAACTTCCGTCCGTCAAAAATCTCAACTGTCCGCTTTCCTGAATCGGCAAAATGTTTTCTTTCAGAAACGAAGCTTTTTCGCGTGGATTCGGGTTTACCGCCCATTCCCAGTGTTCTGCATTGCTCCAATAAGTTGCGTTTTTGAAAACAGGCAATAGTTTTTCACCTTCGCGCTTTACCGCACCACCGCAATGGTCGAAGTGCAAGTGTGTAAGCAACACATCGGTTATATCGTCCTCGTGAAAACCCGCAGCCCGTAAAGATGTTGAAAGGGTTTCGCCACTTGGCTCATAATGGCTAAAGAATTTCGCATCTTGTTTATCGCCCATTCCGCAATCAATCAGTATCAGTTTTTTACCGTCTTCAATCAGCAAACAGCGCATTGCCCAAGTACAAAGTCCTTTTGAGTCAGGGGGATTCAGTTTTTCCCACATAGAGCGAGGTACCACGCCAAACATTGCGCCACCGTCCAGCTTGAAAAGTCCTGAATTGATTACGTGCAGTTTCATATAATTTAGTTGAGGATTATCTGCTTTTTTTAATTGAATAGAGGCGATTCATCATCTTCAAAATTGCCGTGACGCGTATAGAATGCTGCCATTTTTAAAGCCGCAGCCGCGCACTCTTCGCCTTTGTTTCCGTGTTTTCCGCCTGCGCGATCGAGGGCTTGTTGCTCATCGTTTGTTGTGAGTAAACCGAAAATTACGGGAGTCAGCATTTCCGAACTTAAGCGCATTAATTCATTGGAAACTGCTTGATTGATGTATTTGTCGTGGTCGGTATCGCCTTTTATCACACAGCCGAAACAAATCACCGCATCCAGTTCGTATGACTCCAATAAAATGGCAGCCGCAGCGGGCAACTCGTAAGCTCCCGGTACATAATCCAAAATAATATTGTCTGTTTCTACTCCGTTTTCCAACAGCACTTTCAGGCAACCATCGCGCAGCGCGTTGGTGATGTGGTCGTGGTATTCCGATACCAAAATGCCGATTGCAAAATTGCTGCCGTCAATTTCTAATGACGATGTCCCTTCCGAAAGATTTTTGAGTTTACTTGCCATACGTATTTTTCAAAGTGATGAAACGCGAAGATAGAAAATAGTCGTAAGGCATAAGTCGAAAGTGAAAAACTAACAACTAACAACTAAAAGTGGCGAACGAAATGGGTGAAAAAAACGAGCACGTTTAGCTTTGCGAGTGCAAAAAATCTTCTGTTGTTTTATACAACAGTTCCAAATCACTTTCGCTCACACAATATGGCGGAAGAAAGTAAATCACATTGCCAAGCGGGCGTATCATTACACCACGTTCGCGGTAAAACGAAATGGCATTTTCCTTTAGTGGATTAGTGTATGAAGTTTTTGTTGAGTTCACAACTTCGAAGCGTAAAATCGTCCCTTGTTGCGCAATATTCGCTACATTTTTATGGGATGCTAAACGCGGAATAAAGCGGGCGTGTTGTTTTTCAATTCGCGCGATGCGCTCTAACGTTTTTTCTTGTTCAAACACTTCCAATGAAGCTAACGCAGCCGAACAACCTATCGGATTTCCCGAAAAACTGTGTCCGTGGAAAAGTGTTTTAGTTTTGTCGTTACTGAAAAATATATCGTAGATTTTTTGCGAACTAGTCGTTAATCCTAAAGGCAAAACGCCAGCCGTCAAACCTTTGCTGAAGCAAAAAATGTCCGGTTTTGTTTCTATGAAATCAGAGGCTAAAAATTTGCCCGTTCGACCAAAACCGGTAAACACTTCATCTGCTATCAACGGCACATTTGCGCTT
>JAEYZB010000043.1 GCA_023428205.1 Bacteroidota bacterium
TGTTTTTCCTGAACCCGAAACACCACTCACCACCGTCAAAACATTCAACGGGAACTTAGCGTCAATAATTTTCAAATTATGCTGCGATGCACCTTTCACTTCAATGAAATTTGTGGGTTTTCGCACCGTAGTTTTTTTACTCACCGAAAGCTCTCCACTCAGGTATTTTCCTGTCAAACTCTTTTCGTTTTTCGTAATGTCTTTTGAGGAACCATTATACATCACTTCGCCACCATAAATACCCGCGCGCGGCCCCATATCGACAATGTGATCGCTTTGTTTCATCACATCTTCATCATGCTCTACCACGACAACCGTATTCCCTAAATCGCGGAGATTTTTCAACACTCCAATCAAACGCTCTGTATCCTTTTGATGCAACCCGATACTCGGCTCATCTAAAATATATAATGATGAAGTGAGATTACTCCCTAACGTGCGTGTTAAATTAATGCGCTGCGTCTCTCCTCCACTCAATGTGTTTGATAAACGCAACAGCGAAAGATAGCCCAAACCCACATCCATCATCGTTTGCAGACGATTATTTATTTCCAGTAAAATGCGTTCTGCAATCTGCTTTTCAGTTGCCGAAAGCGAAATGGTCTTAAAAAACGAGTATAAATCCTCCACCGGAAGCAACAGTAAATCAATAATTGATTTGTCTGCAAAAAGCACATAAGCGGCATCCTTCCGAATGCGTGAACCCTTACAATCAGGACAAGCCGTTCGCCCGCGATAACGCGACAGCATCACGCGATATTGAATTTTGTAGCTCTGCGTTTCCAAATGCTTGAAAAAATCAAACAAGCCTTGAAAATGTTCGTTACCGGTCCACAATAATTTCTTTTCCGCATCACTCAAATCCTTGTATGCAC
Source organism: Bacteroidota bacterium (assembly GCA_023428205.1). Classification (GTDB taxonomy): domain Bacteria; phylum Bacteroidota; class Bacteroidia; order Chitinophagales; family LD1; genus CALAYL01. The sequence continues at coordinate 876 of JAEYZB010000043.1, forward strand.
GATGAATCGGGAAATCAAAATAAATTCCTTTTTTCAACAGTGTCTCGCCCCACTCGCTCATTTTATCGCTTCGCCAAGGCGCAATCGCACCCTCGTAAACCGACAAATTTTTATCAGGAAAAACCAAATCTTCATCAATACCCATCACGGTTCCAAAGCCTTCGCAAGTTTTGCATGCGCCATAGGGATTATTGAAGTTGAAAAAATTGGGCGATGGTTCCTCAAATACCATTCCATCTGCTTCAAACTTATTATTAAAGAGTGTTTCTTTGCCATTCGCATCAATGACACATTCGTGCCCACCCTCGTTGAAAGCCGTTTGCACCGAATCAAAAACACGCGATTGTAAATCATCGTCTTCTTTGCGCACCACAAATCTATCCACCAAGACACGCACGGTTTTTATTTTTGTTTTTAATGCTTTCTCATCGTCTAAAAGCGCTTCAATATTCACCACTTCATCATTGTGTTTCACTCGCGTAAACCCTTTTTGCAACAAAAGTTTCAGCGTGGCTTCATAACTATCCTGAATACGATTTTCAAAATACACATACACGCGTTCGCCTTCGTTCAATGCCAACACGAAATTCACCACATCTATTACTTCGTGTTTCGTAACAACTTGCCCCGAAATAGGCGAATAGGTTTGCCCGACACGCGCAAACAGCAAACGCAGATAATCGTATATTTCGGTAAGTGAGCCAACCGTAGAGCGCGTAGTGCGCGTACTTACTTTTTGCTCAATCGCAATCGCAGGACACAAACCGTGAATATAATCCACATCGGGTTTATCCATTCGACTGAGGAACTGACGTGCATACGAAGTCAAACTTTCCACATAGCGTCTTTGCCCTTCGGCAAACAACGTATCAATCGTGAGTGAACTTTTCCCTGAACCCGAAACGCCCGTAACGACAACAAATTTTTTCTTCGGAATCGCCACATCCACATTCTTCAAATTGTGCATTCGCGCACCTTTTATAAAAATCTCGTTTGATTTTTTTTCCACAGATATTTGGTTGTTTCGATTTATAGTCTTACTTTCACTCATCAAACAGTTATTTATATCGAATAATTTTTACTCGCCTTATTGAAAAACGAAGTGACGAAAGTACGTTTTTCCCGTGTATCTGAGACCGTGATTTTATTTATTAACCACTTTTGCGTGAATTAAATTTCACCCGAAAGAACGAAAACAATTGCCTATTGAGCTGAACATTCTACGTTATTTATTCACCTTTTAAAAGGAATGTTTATGCATAAGCAACTGTTGAGCGACCAAGACTTGGTGCAGCTGTATCTAAACGGACACGAAGCCGCTTTTGAGCGATTAGTTTTGCGCCACAAAGACCGTGTTTACACGGCAATTTTTATGCTCGTAAAAGACCAATGCCTCGCGGAGGATATTTTTCAAGAAACATTTATCAAAGCCATTGACCGACTTCGGGCAGGAAAATATCAGGACGAAGGGAAATTATTGCCTTGGTTATTGCGCATTTCGCATAATTTATGCATCGACTATTTCCGAAAAGTGAAACGCAGTCCGAGTATGATTACAAACGAGAGTAATGATGTTTTCAAAACTTTGCAGTTTGATGAAACACCCGTAGATACCCATCTTGATGTGGTACAGAGTGAAAGCCGACTGAAAGAAATCATCGAAAAACTTCCTCCCGAACAAAAAGAAGTAGTAATGCTTCGCCACTACTTTGATTTCAGTTTCAAAGAAATTTCAGAATACACAAACGTGAGCATCAACACTTCACTTGGAAGAATGCGCTACGCGCTCATCAATCTTCGCAAAATGCTGGAAGATGCGAAAGTGGAGATTGTGAGAGCATAATCTTGCTCATTTTTTTGCCCCATTTGATTTCCATATCTTGCACTCATAAAACCTAAATATGAGTTCCTACTTCAACAATAAAGTCATTTGGATTACAGGCGCATCATCAGGCATTGGTGAAGCGTTGGTGTATGAATTGGCGAAAGCGAGTAACGCGAAAATCATTTTGTCATCGCGCAGAGAAGAACAGCTTCGCACAGTCGCACAAAAAGCAAATTTACCGCATGAGCGTTTTTTGATTTTGCAAATGGATTTGCAAGATTACAAGGCAATGCCTGAATTGGCAAAACAAGCTATTACACACTTCGGCAAAATTGATTTACTCATCAATAATGCCGGACTTTCGCAACGTTCGCTTGCTATGGAAACCGACATTGAAGTGGACAAAAAAATAATGGACACCGACTATCTCGGCACAGTCGCTTTGACGAAAGCCGTAGTTCCGTATTTTCTAAAAAATGGTGGCGGGCAGATTGCCGTGGTTACCAGTTTAATGGGCATCTTCAGTTCCCCGTTACGCAGCAGCTATTGCGGAGCAAAACACGCGCTACACGGCTTTTTCAACGCACTTCGCGCAGAATTGTATAATGATAAGGTATTAGTGACAATCGTGTGTCCGGGTTTTGTGCAAACGAATGTTTCCGTAAACGCCATAACTGGTTCGGGCGCACTACAAGGCACTATGGACGAGGCTACCGCAAAAGGAATGCCCGCAGATAAATTCGCACAAAAAATGCTATCTGCAATCGCGAAACAAAAAGAGGAGGTTGCGATTGGCGGATGGGAATTGCGCGGAATTTATGCGAAACGGTTCTTTCCGTCATTATTGAGTAAAATAATACGAACCGCAAAGGTGGTATAATTGTAAAAGGCGACCAATTTTGGCCGCCTTTTATTGTGAGACGCACAATCGCACGTCTCTATAGAAATTAGATAGAAATTGACAACACTTCCAACTCCATTGCTCCCGCAGGCGTTTGTGCTACGGCAATTTCACCGATTTTCTTTCCCAGCAACGCTTTCCCGATTGGAGAGGTAGAAGAAATTTTACCTGTTTTCAAATCGGCTTCCGCTTCGCTCACTACCGAAAACAATTGTTTTTTGTTCAGTTTTTTATTGAATACCTCTACTTTAGAAAGTACTCCCACTTTCGACAAATCCACCTTCGATTCATCTAAAATTCGCGCGCTGCCGAACTGGTTTTCGAGTTGCGCGATTTTCGCTTCCAAGTGCCCCAGTTCCTCGCGTGCTGCATGATACTCTGCGTTCTCCGAAAGATCGCCTTTTTCACGTGCCTCCGCAATCGCATTCGATATACTGGGCCGTGTTATCGTTTTCAATAGTTTTATTTCACGCTCCAAGGCTTCGTAGCCTTCTTTGGTCATATAATTTATCTCTGCCATAATCCTATTTTTAAATTTATTGTGTTTGTCTTTGTATAAAAAGATAAAGACACCTCGAACCGAGATGCCTTTATGCAAATGTAAGTTGTTTTATTGGTTTGTGCAAACTCTTCCCCTATCCTCCTCGTTTTTTTCAACCATTTTAGGAGAAGCGTCCTGTTATTCCGCTTTTTTCTGCTTAGGATTACCCAAATTGAAACGTAAACCGACCGTATGCGTTCCCATAAAATTAGTATTCAAGCCTGTCATACGGAATCCATAATCAATTCCCAGTGACGCTCCTGTACCGTCTTTTTTGAATGGAACATTTACACTTGTTCCCACAGCCAAGCCATTATAAACTGTAGCACGGGTTTCTTTTTTGAATATTCCCGGTTCCATACGATACGCTGCACGAAGCATAAATATTTCTTTCAATGAAAACTCCAACCCTGGTCCGAAGTTATCATTGCCATAGGCATTTGCAGAGTATTGTAACATCGGAGTCAAACGATAATCCTGTGTATATTTTCCGGGAGCTACTTCGCGTTTAGGTCCCATCCAAGCATCGTAAGATAAGGCGATATTTAATTGAATCGGCAACTCAAACTTATTCGATTTTCTATCGACTTGCAAGGTGTACTCCGAGTCTGTTGCGCCATTCATCGCAAATCCATCTCCACGGAATTTCATACCTGTTCCCACATTACGCAAAGAAACTCCAAAGTGAATATTTTCTTTTTTACCTGTGGTATATTGCAATCCGGCATCAAAAGCAAAACCAAATGAAGAAATTCCTTCAATTCCTTCAGAAAGGAAACGAAACGTAACACCGCCTGTAATGACATTATCGCCCGTAAATGCAGTAGAGCCTAAAGAAAAGTTTTTTGCATAACTCACTCCTAAATTAAAGAAAGTCGGTTTATATGTACCTATTCCTCCTTCCGGCATAGCCACCGTAGTACGTTCAATAGCACCAAAGTTCACAGCATTTACAGAAATAGCTATCGCATTTGATTTAATGCGCGTAGCAATTCCCGCCTGAAGCAACGATACTCCGGAACCCGTAAGCCAAGAAGAATACGAAGCAATAACTTCGGTATTTCGTGTGTACGCCAAACCTGCGGGATTCAAGCGTTCCGCTTCCAAACCTTTTATAGAAGCCGCATTCAATCCCCACAACCCGGCTGTGCGCCCGTAGCCGTTCATGTTCAGTTCCAATGCCCCCGCTTCACCGCGTCTGTCGGGGTTTCCGGCATATACGCTTACTACGCTTGCCAATAATAAACCTTGTACTAAAACTTTCTTCATATTATTTTCAACTTTCTTTGTTTCGCAAATCAGAATTTAGAAATTAGACACATCTGCCGGACGCATCGCACCAAACCATTTCAGTATTTTGTGACCGATTCCCGGTGCATTAATGTCGAACAAATAAACACCACTCGCCACCGGAACACTCTTTTCATTTTTCAAATCCCAGTCAACGGTACTTTCTATATTCACCTCTGAATTGTCAATATTCACCCCATCGGATAGTTCTATAACCTTACCGGTAGCAGGATCAGGCACGTTGGTATTCACTGCTCTACGAAGTGTTTTCACCAAAGTTCCGTCTAATGTATAGATAGAAACCGTACAGTTATTTGGAAGATTCGTAATTCTCACTCGCGTATCAGCCGCACTGCTTTCATACGCTGAATATGCCAAATACGGATTCGGAACGATACGAATGTTATCCAAAGCTGATTTTGCTACTTCACCCACATTCTCTTTCGGAGCAAGTCCTTTCGTACTAAAACGGTAACGAGGCATACTGTCACTTTCACCCAAATTTGTGTTGGTTGCCAATTTTGCCAACGGACGTTCTACACGAAGACGAACAGTCACTTCATCAGGTACGAGTCCGTCTTGCAGTGATTTCAAACTGTATCCTTTAGTCAAGAACGGAATAGAAGTGTACATGATTTTTCTGTAGATAGCCGTGTCTATCCATGCCGGATAAGCTGCAATAGGACTTGTCGGCAACAAAGGAAGGGCACGAGCTAAATCATCCCGCATTTCCAAACCTTCATCATACGGGGTTTCCATTACATAAATAAAGTGCTTGCCTCCGAAGAACGGAATATATGGAACAACTCCTCCGTAGTTGATATCTCCAAACTCTTTATCGGTTGGATTCCACAACATATCAGCCCCATTTTGCTCCGGCCACTCTGATGATTCCCCAAAAGCAATATTCAAACGCTGTCCGGTTTCTACATTCACGGCATAACCCGGGAAGTATGAACGACCTGTATCCGGTTCTCCGGTAAGCGGGTCAATGAAACTGTTACCGTCTTTATCTCTCGAAGGAGCCATACGCAACATTCCTTTGCGAGAACCACCCTGAACAGTAGCTATCTCTTCTCCGGTTTCAAACACCACACATTGTGACCATTTACTCTTATCAGGAGTAATGATAATATCCACACTCTGTAATCTATCCAATGTATTACGAGGTGTCATCATATTAGGTCTTGGTGGATTGGGTAAAAATGGTGCTCCACCCCACTTATCCCACTTAAATCCAGGTCCGTGAACCGCTATCGGAGTTGCTGGATCCGGAGGAGTTCCTGAATAGTGGTAACTCGCTGCCAAGCAATAAGGAGCCCATGTACCACCGGCTATTTTATCAAATTTCTTATCCTCATCATTAAATGGAAATGTAAATCCGGTTTGAGATGTACCTATTCTTGTAAAGTTATCATCAAAAACCCCTCTGTTCGGATCTGCATCAGCAGACACCCGTAGATTACCGGAACGAATCCAGTTAGTAACACTGGTCGCTCCTTCATCAGCCACGAAGGATAGCCATTTTTTGTTTTCGTCAGTATAAGTGATAGTCCCTCCTATAGCTCCGTATGCAGGACGACCTGTTAATTCGATGGTATCATAAGCGGGAAAAGGAATTCCTACCGAAAGGGAGAAACCGTAATCAATCCGTTCTGTTCCTTGTGTTAAGGCTATTTGTTGTTGATAAGGAGTTCCCAATAGGGCTTCTGAATCTACTGAATCTATCGGCTGTCCATTATCTCCTAATACGCGCAAAGTCCACCAAGCTTTAGGGGATAGACTATATCCGTTATATGGCATAGTGTCTTTAAACTGCAATTCAAAATCCGCTTCTTTCAATGCCACAGGATCAATAACTCGGAATCCAATAGGATCAGAACCCACTTCATAATCCAATGTATCTGCAAATCCCACCCCACTTGATATGATCTTATTCAAGGTTTCCTTTGTCAAATTGATTTGATTGCCCGCATTTGCTTGACCTTCTACACGCTTCACCTGCACGGCATCACCGAATTTAGCTTGTAGTTCGGTTCCTCCGTTTCTCGGATCTATGGCATGTGGCACTGCAGAATAACGCGCAAATTTACGACCTTGTAAATATTGTATAGTCTGACCACCTGCAGACGGATTTCCTTGTTCGTACTGTTTAAAGTTATTGGAAGCATAAGCCACCGCAGCATAGTAGTATGTACGATGATTCACCAATTCTTTATCGGTAAATAAGTCTTTTTCTACCTCTATCGAGCGGTTTATCCCTTCATTTTTGCCTTCGACTTTTACGGTAGGGATATACAATTGTGTAATCGGGTCTTTTACATAATTAATCAAACGGCTTAATCCGTCTTTCACATCATATTGCGCGACCAACATCGCTTTTTCAGGATTGTCCAAATCCGTTGCACTTACTTTTTGATCTACTAACTGATATATTTTGTATCCCTGAAATGTATAAAAAGAATCACCCCCTGCTGTGAAACCGGTTTGAGTGTATATTGATGCATCTGCTACTTTATACGACTCTCCAAAGTTGTTTCCTGCCTTTTCATTTATCAAATTCAAAATAAGTTTTTTATCCAATTCCCGAATTTTCACAGTTGGCGCATCTGGTCCATCCAACAATTTGAAACCGCTGTTAAACAAAGCTTGCGCTTTGTCATCAGCAGGTCCGAGTATTTCATTTACATTTGGACAAAGTCCTACTCCCCCCTGCGGCTGTACAAATATCACCCCAATGGTAATACGTTGTGTCGCATTCGATAAAAAGGTAAATGGTCCGGATGTCATTGCGAAACGTCTATCAGCAGCCGCGTCAGTACCGGTTTGCGGATTACATTCACTCCACTCAGATGTATTGGACGGATTTCCCGGGAAACAATACTTTACAGGAACAGTTCCTCCATAACCTAATCCTCCGTATGTAAAAGGAGAACCATCTTTCCATTTCGCTTCCTGATAATTACGGAACTGAACAGCCGTAGCCGGGTCATCGTGAGGAGTTGTTGCCGTTCTGGTGAAATAGACAAAAGAAGACATTCCTTTTTGCTGTCCATTGGTATCTATCGGACCTTCAAAAAAGTCAAATCCTAACATAGGAAGAGTTAAGTATGGTTTTGAGCCCTGAATACAGCCAACTCCATCATTAGATAACCCATTATAAACAAACGCCAAACTGCGGGTAGTATCACATCCTACATAGTCATTATCCGAACAGCCTAAGTCCGGGTCTACATATTGCGACATATACGCATCTTTTAGTGTTTCTCCTCCTTTATTGATAATATTATAAGAGTAAAAAGTCATGTTATTCACTTCATCCGTAGTTTGGAATGCAAAAGCGACTGTGTTTGACTGGATTCCCATTGGCACTCCATTAGTAGCAGAGTGCACGTTCCCTTTATCGTTAAATACCCAATAAACCATTTGGTCGGCAAATGCTTCACTCGAATCTTTTAAGGTAGGATAGTCCCCTTTTGTCGGATCATAAATACCATCCAAGTCATTATCCCAAAATGGAGCCAAGTTTTGGTTCATATTATAACCTTGCGCCACCATCGCAGCGTTACCTTTTCCCGGCCAATATTTAATATTATCTGTTATTGCTCCATCTTTAGCACCTTCCGGAGCTGCCTGCAAAGCCGCAATTTCTGAACCATAAACATTAAAGTGCTTATCCCACATATTACAAGTTGCAGCGTCTATGTTCCCTGTATTATCCAATGGTCCCGCAAAAAAGTCGGATTGACCACTACGGAATGTCAAGGCGGCTAATTTTAAGTTATTACCGGCATCTCTACCCGAAATCCAAATAGCACCCGCAAAAATAGAATGCACCCCGGGATTTCCATCCCCTTTCGGCACTTCATATTTGGCGCGATCCAAATCCCACCATGCATCACCTGCATTCAGCAAACGCGTGCGGACGTTATTGATATCCAACACGTACTGTGAAGACGGTATTTTACAATCTCCTGCTTCATCCTTGTAGGATACACTCGCAGCTGTATTTTGATACTGCTTGCGAACTGCATCACTAATGTGTGCATAGGAAGTTGTACTTATCAGTACTGCTACTCCCACTAAGGTTATCATCTTTTTCATAGTCTCTGTCTTTTTATGTTTTAAATTCAGATGAAATATCTTTTCCCTCCGTTGTTTTTTGATTAAAAGTTAAATGATGCTCCTAAATAAATTCTTCTCGGCATACTGTAATTTGCTGGATTGTTCACAGCCGCGCGGTATAAATCGCGGAACGATTGCGGATTTTCCTGCGAATTAATACTTCCTTGTGATTGTGGAGCATCTAAATATCCATCATCATTTGCGTTTCCGGTATAACGATATACGTTAATTACGTTTTTGGTGTTCAGCAAATTTTGAATCCACAGATACACACTAAAGTACAATTTTTTCGGATCCTTATCTTCGCCTTTGCGTGCTACATTAATAGCAAAGTCTTTGTTGATACGTAAATCCACGCGGAACGTCCATGGAAGACGAGAGCTATTGAGTGTAAGTGTACTTTGGCGCGCAGGCGTTATTGAAGCTTCGTTCGTAGACATTCCCGAAGCGGAGTATGGTGTTCCTGAGCGAGCACGAATCACAGCGTTGATACCAAAATTCGCCAAGATTTGTTTATTGCCGGCTACCGGTCCGTTATATTCTTTTCCTTCTCCAAAACGGTAATCCAAATTCAAATTGATTAAGTGACGCGCATCATAATCTACAGGGAAAATAGTGCGATAATTGGGAACATCCGTATTTGTCAGATATTGTTGTGAAGCATCATCAGAACCCGTACCCTCTGCAAATTGTAAGGTATAATTCAAGTTGAATTTAAAGTTTCCTGTTCTACGCATATCATAAATAGCGTTCAACCCTTTCACCGACACGAAGTCGATATTGTCAAATGTCAAATATGAATTTGGGAATGCATATTGAATTTTACGAGTTTGAATCAAGTTACGATATTCTTTGTAGTATGCAGAAAGGGTTATTACCGATGTTTTTGACAACACTTGTTTGAAACCAAACTCATAATCAATGGTAGTTTCCGGTTTCAAATTCGGATTCGTTTTATATCCGCCATTTTCAACCCAATACAAATACTCTGACAAATTCAGTTGATTTCTGCCTTGCGGTCTTTGACTCAAGATATCGTAATGCGCAAAAAATTGTGCTTTGTCGGTAATATTAAACGAAACCTGTAAACGAGGTTGAACAACATATTGAGGGGTATATTTCACAAAAGAAGAATTTGGATCGTACTCCTCCGGACGAGATTGTACATAACCTCTGGCTGTAGCCGCGGACATCGTATCTATTCCCGGTAAATTCAAATAAGGTAAAGCCCCTTCACTACCGACATTTGACACCGCTAAGCCGGTAGAAGGATTACCATATTTATCATACCAATTATCTCCTTTTCTGTAACCTGAAATTTGCGCTCCCGCACCATATTTGGTTACATATACCGCATAATCATCTCCAATATTATCCGGGCGATTAACCGCTACCCCATTCAAGGTGGTCACTTCTCCTGCCGTTTTAATATCGTACAATGAATATTTATCGCGTAAAACATATTGATTCGCATCAAAACGGTCAACACGCACACCAATCAAAACTCCTAAATCCTTAAAGGTAAATTTATCTTGTATATATCCTGCGGCATATACCGGTTTGAACGCTCCTTGTTGGCGAAGGTAATTACCATCGGCATCTTTATTTTTAAAGAAATCGTCCAAGGTAGGATTGCCATTCAGTACTTTACCGGTGTAATCATAGCCACGCATATTAAGATATTGCCCGCCACCATAGCTCAATAATTCGTTAGCCGAAAACAAATCAATACTCAATTGATTCGGGTCTACCGCATAAATATCTAACCATTCCGTAGAATTCTTACCCAAGCGCTGACGTAAACGTTTGTCGAAAGTTCCTTGATTAGCCACATCTGCTGTGTAGCCATAGCGAATAGTATCCGTATTGTTGAACGCAATGTTATTGGACTCCAACTCAGCAGCCGTATATCTTTGCCCATCTACAAAGAATAAAGGATTGGCAGTATCCAAACTCAAGTGCTTGTTCACGTTCGTTTTTGCAATATCCCACAATTGTAGTGGATTCACAGTATATGCACGCTGTACACGTTGCTCAAATTCAAAACCAATTTCAATAGAATGTTTATTGGCAGTAGAACCCGGCTTTTGAATATCAAATGACACATCGGCACGAGCACGATATTGCTCATCATTTCTATCTACTCCATATCCGTTGTACTGACGTCCGATGTTATACCATATATCATATACCGTAGTTGCACGGTCTCCATTTACCAAGGCATTATGTGCAGATATGTTGCCTACATTATCCGTAAACCCTAAGCGAGCATCTCCTAATAAAGAATAAGAACCGTCAGCCGCCTGTTGCGCACCTAAAATCTGATAATATTGTTCTGTAAAACGAGCACCTAATGCATTCTGTGTTCCCGGTGTAAATTTCACATTATTGTCGGTAAGTCCGGACATAATGAAGCCCTCATAGCTTTTTCCACCAATAGCTTTTGTGCTGTACTCAAAATTCTCTAAACGTTCTGTTTCAAATTTTCCGATATAGCCATAATCAAAGAGTTTATTGCCGTGCGTTTCATCGGCATACCATTGTTTATTTTTTTGAAAGTCAAATTGCAGCGCATAATATATGTTCTGAATTGCCGATGTGCTACTACTTTCCGATTTTCCGTCTTTCTTTTTACCATCACCCACCAAATGCGAGAAACGTGCAAAAGCCGTATAGTTTAATTGTTTGTACAATGGATTGTTTTCCGAATTCAACAAGGAATATTCTTGCACATTGCTATGATAGCGAGTGTACGCAAAATCTCCTCCCAACAAAAGGTTAATACCCTTAGCAGGACTAATCTCAAACTGCAAAACGCCTTTATAATCTTGTTGGTCATTATTCGGACGAGCACCTGTTTTATACAAATCTTTAAATGTCAAATTTTGAGATTTCAAATAAAAGTTATCGCCAACCGGATTTTTAATAAGCGGAGCCGCTTTAATATCGTCCAAAACATCTTTTTTCACTTGCCAAACTCCGCCTGCTGCCGGAGAACGGTCTTTTTGTCCCAAAAACTCAAATGAAGAAGAAAAACCAAACACCGTATGTTTATCTGCGCCTTTACCTTTGGTCACCAAAGGTCCCATCAAGTTAGCGTTTGCTTGATTGTAGCCATACGCATCCAAGCCTTGCGAAGTTTGAAATGAAATCCCGCCCTCATATTCCGAAGCAGGTCCTTTTGTGGTAATATTAATGATACCGGCTGTGGCATCACCGTAACGAGCCGGAATACCGCCCGCAATTACCGTAAGCTGTTCTACCGATTGCACCGGAACTTTTGGTGTACCAAAACGCTTGATACCATTTACATAATACACGGCAGAACCTTCGCGGCTACCGCGAATTTGAATACCCGAATTCGCATCTTGTTGAAAAACCCCGGCAGATTGCGAAACTAAATCGCCCACACTTTGAGTAGAAGCATTTTTAATGTCCTTTTTATCTAGAGTATAATCGATAGTTGTTGAGGCTTTCTCAATAAGTGGTTTCTGATATTCTACGATTACCTCTTTCATGTCAGTACTGGTACTCAACTTTATATCCAACGCAGTTGTTTTATCCGCCCCTACCAAAACTCCTCTACGTACCTGCGGTCCATAGCCCACATAAGAAAAACGCAAATTATAGCTACCTGGTTTTAACGGCTTCAATGAATAATTACCATCAAAGTCGGTGATAGTCCCTACCGAGGTATTATTTCCTTTTTCATCAATAACAACAACTGTACCGCTAATCACGCCCTCGCCATTCTCATCGGTAACTTTACCGCTGATTTCTCCGCTTTGCGCCTTCAGAGCCACGCCTGTACCAATAAACATCAAAAGGGTTAATAATTTCTTCATACGCATTTTATTATTTCTTAAATCAAGTATTTCTTTAAAAGCCGACAAATTTATCTTTTTCCATCTAAAATAAAAATCTGTTAAAACGCCCAGTTTTTTGTCATTCATAAATTAACACAAAATGAATATAAAAACAAAAAATGTCTTAATTTCGGTTTATTCAACAAACAACCGATTTTATCCTATTAATAAGCGTTTCTGCCATTTTTAATTTAGACTCATGCGTCCAACCTGCGATATGCGATGTGAGAATAACGTTGCCATATTTTTGCAATTCGTCCATTATTTTTCGCTCCGAATCAGACAATGTTTCCATTTTTTCATTTTCCAAAACATCTAACGCCAAACCCTTAATACGCCCTGCTGCCAATAGCTTCAGCGCATCAACAGTTCGCAGCACTTTCCCGCGAGAAGTATTAAGAAGATAAATCGGTTTCCGAAATGGGTCAAAAAAACGAGCATCTATCCAATATTTCGTTTCCTCCGTGAGCGGTAAATGTAAACTCAACACATCCGCTTCTTCAAAAATTTGTTCCAACGATGATTCAAACGCAAAACCTTTTTTGTATTTGTCATACGCCAAAATTTTGACATCAAAACCCGCCAATACTTTCGCAAAAGCCGCGCCCGTATGCCCAAATCCAATAATACCAACCGTCTTGCCACTCAACTCTTCTCCCCTATTCGGTTCGCGAATCCATTGATTTTGCTTTACTTCGTTATTAGACTTTACGATATTCCGCATCAGGGAAAGCAACAAACCCAAAGTATGTTCCGCCACAGCATTACAATTTCCTTCCGGTGAGTTAAAAAAACGAACTCCTTTTTGCGTGCAAAGTGCTGTATCTATCACCTCCATACCCGAGCCCAAACGCCCTATCCATAGAAGTTTTACAGCTTCATTCAACAACTCTTCCCCACAATAAATTTTACTGTTAATGATTAAACCCTCGTAATTCGCAATCCTGTTTTTCGTTTCGGCAAACGTAATTTCAGGGCGAAAATCCACTTCGTAATTCAACGCCTGCAAACCAGTTATCAGCGCAGGGTGCACATCATCTGTTATCAGCAC
>JAEYZB010000067.1 GCA_023428205.1 Bacteroidota bacterium
ATGACGTAATGAATACCGCAGAAGCCAAAGAAATGGCTAAAGGAAAACCGAATTCCTTTTTACACGTCAGTCGCGCAGAAATTGATTTACCCGAAAACACCGATATTCACTCACAAGCCGTATATCAAAAAGCGAAAGAAAATTTTGATACACTGCTAAAAAATGGCGTGTTATTTCAAGAAGAAAAACCCTGCTACTACATTTATGCACAAACTATGAACGGGCGCACACAGCGTGGCTTAGCGGCTTGCTCTTCAATTGATGATTATTTCAGTGATGTGATTAAAAAACATGAGTTTACACGCCCCGAAAAAGAGCAAGACCGAATTGAACACATGAAAGCGCTGCAAGCACACGTTGGTCCGATATTTCTTACATTTCCGAGTAATACGAGTATTGCCGAAATTATCAATAAAACTACAGCTTCCGCGCCCGTTTACGACTTCACAACCGAAGACGACATTCGTCACCAGCTTTGGTTGATTGACGATGAAAAAACAATTGGAGCAATCAGCGAAATTTTTGAAAAGCAAATTCCATATACCTATATCGCAGACGGACATCATCGTGCCGCCTCAGCGGCAAAAGTCGGCTTGGCAATGCGTGAAATGGGGCAAAAAAACGAGGTCACTGAGCTTGGTCGAAGTGAGCAGGAATTTAACTTCTTTTTGTCAGTACTTTTCCCTTCCGATGAACTCGCGATAATGGATTACAACCGCCTCGTGAAAGATTTGAATGGTCATTCCGAAGACAATTTTTTGACTGAAATCGGAAAAATATTCGATGTAGAAAAGACAACATTGGAAAATGTAAAACCCTCTTCGCTGCACGAATTGGGAATGTACATCGGCAAACAATGGTATAAACTGTAAGCAAAAAATAACATTATCAAAAGCGATCCGATTGGCGTTTTGGATGTAACCATTTTACAAGAAAATGTACTGCGTCCTTTGCTCGGTATCAACGACCCACGCACCGATTCCCGTATTGATTTTGTGGGCGGAATTCGCGGTTTGAGTGAATTGCAAAAGCGCGTAGATCGTGGTGAAATGCAAATTGCCTTTGCGCTCTATCCTGTCACCATTCAGCAACTGATTAATATTGCCGATTCTGGAAATGTAATGCCTCCAAAATCCACTTGGTTTGAACCGAAACTGCGAGACGGTCTGCTGAGTCACACCTTTTAAGAGCCACTTTGTTTACACAGAAGGTTATAGAATCGTTAGAAAATTGGTGTAGCCATAATTTACTCGTAACATTTACGTAACATTGCAAGAGTAGGTTTGCCGTATTAAAAAATGAAACTTATGGAGCTGAATGATTGCAAAGTGTTGTTGGTGGATGATGAGCAAGATGTGTTGGAATTTATGAAGTACAACTTGGAGCGTGAAGGCTTTTGGGTGTACACTGCCACTAACGGAGTAGATGGCATTCAGTTGGCAAAAAAAATTCACCCGCATTTGATAGTGTTGGATTTAATGATGCCGAAAATGGATGGCATAGCAACATGCCGCGAACTCCGCGCTTTAGATGAATTTAAAAATACCTTGATTGCATTTTTGACTGCACGCGATGAGGATTACTCACAAATTGCGGGCTTTGAAGTGGGCGCAGATGATTATATCACCAAACCGATAAAACCCAAAGTTTTCATCAGTCGTATTCGTGCTTTACTGCGCAGACTGGAAGACAATTCCATTAAATCCGTCATCAAAGTAGGCGATTTGGAAATTGACCGCGAACGCTATATTGTTATCACTAAAGGAGAAGAATTAACGTTGCCGAAAAAGGAATTTGAATTGCTGACATTGCTCGTTTCTAAACCGGGTCGTGTGTTTAAACGCGAAGAAATTCTAAGCCGAGTGTGGGGAAACGAAACGATAGTAGGCGACAGAACCATTGACGTTCACATTCGCAAACTGCGGGAAAAAATTGGCGACAATGCGTTCAAAACAATCAAAGGAATCGGCTACAAGTTTGACGGATAGATTTTATACATTCGCATAAAATCGATTTTCATGAAAAGTATAGTGTTGATTTTATGTGCTGCACTTACTATTAGTTCCTGCAAAAAGTCATGCGAAAAAAACATTCCCGGTGGCTGTAATCTTGTGGATTTATCCAACGAATATATCCCTGTTTGTGGCTGTGACGAAAAGACCTACACCAACGCAGGACACGCCATGTGCGTAGGAGGCGTTACCTATACAGAAGGTGAATGTAAATAGTATTCTAATACAACCTCACATCTATTTCCGCCAATTCTTTAAGTTCGGCAATTAATTCATTGCTCAAATCCACCAAATATTGGCGAGAATACATCGAGAAGGAAATACTTTCCGCTTTGTTTTGAATATTGAATTTCACGAGTTTTTTACCCGGGTATTTCGCCAGCGTTTTCGACAATTCGTTTACTAAACGTTGATCAAAAACTGCATCTTCTGCCGTCAGCAAAACGCCTTTCGCAAAGTTGTTTCGCACCTCTGAAAGAAATTCAATTTTTGATATTTGGAAACTGTAGTTATCCGGCTGGTTGAAGCGCGGCTGGAAGCGACCGGTGATAAAAAGCATCGCACCTATATTTTCCATAAAGTTTTTAAAGGATACATAATCCTTTCCGAAGAGCGCGAATTCATGCGTCCCATCGAAATCCTCCAAGGTAAAAATACCATACGAATTGCCATTTTTTGCAATACCCGTACGACTATTACTCACAATTCCCGCTAAGCGCAAATCTTTATCTTTATTCTCGGCAATTTCTTGTAGCGTACAGTTCGTAAAGGTTTTTATATCGAGATGATAGTTATCCAACGGGTGTCCGCTGATATAAATTCCAACCACTTCTTTCTCCTTTTTCAACTTTTCAATCAGCGACCATTCTTCTATACTCAATACGGTCGGCTCTAACATTTCGTTATTCGTTCCGCCACCACCAAAAAGCGATTGCTGATTCATATTTTGCGCGCTTTGTGCGTTATTGCCAAAGCGAATCATCTTATCAATCAAATTCATATTGTCGCGCGGATCGGGATTCAGATAAGTGGCACGAGAATATCCTGTAAACGAATCAAAAGCTCCCGCCACCGCCAAATTTTCCAATGATTTTTTGTTTACCGTGCGCAAATTCACCCGTTTCGCAAATTCAAAAACGGAAGCATAAGCGCCTCCTTTTTCGCGCTCGGCAACTATATCGGTTACAGCCGCCTCTCCCACTCCCTTGATTGCAGAAAGTGCGTAACGAAATTGTCCTTTTTTATTTACCGAAAAGCCAATATCGCTTTCGTTGATATCCGGTCCGAGAACCGGAATGCCCATTCTGCGGGCTTCTTCCATAAAGAACGTAATCTTGTCCAAATTCCCCTGGTTATTGGAAAGCACCGCAGCCATAAATTCAGGCGCATAGTGCGCTTTCAAATAAGCCGTTTGATACGCCACGAATGCATAACAAGTGGAATGCGATTTATTAAACGCGTATTGCGCAAACTTTTCCCAGTCTGTCCATATCTTTTCCAATGTTTTCGAATCGTGTCCTTTCGCTCCCGCTCCATCAATGAATTGGGGTTTGAGTTTATCCAGCGTTTTGCGGTCTTTCTTTCCCATCGCTTTTCGAAGCACATCGGCATCTCCTTTACTGAAACCCGCGAGCTTTTGCGACAGCAACATCACCTGTTCCTGATATACCGTAATTCCATAGGTATCTTCCAGATATTCCTTCATATCTTCCAAGTCGTATGTTACGGCTTCCAAACCGTGTTTACGTTTAATGAAACTTGGAATATACTCAATCGGACCCGGACGATACAGCGCGTT
>JAEYZB010000073.1 GCA_023428205.1 Bacteroidota bacterium
CCAACGAATCACCCTCTGCAAAAACTGCGGAAGAATCGGTTGTCATACTCATCTTTTCGCTCAAAGAATCTGACTGAACCTGTAACTTTTGTTGAGCAAAAACCGTATTAGTCAAAAAAATAGACAACATCACAGCCACTATGCCGATAACCCGCCTTCGCCATTCCGAAAAGTTCGTGTATTTTTGAAACGAAATGATAATGCAATTTTTAAACGCCCGCCAAAATAAAAAAATCAAACGCTTTTTGCAGGCTCGTATTGTGCTGATAGCGATTTGTATGCTGACACTTACCATTCAGCTTCCCGCCTTTCCACATAGGCCTTTGCTACAGGGTGCCAATATAAAAACACTGGTCATCGACCCCGGACATGGCGGCAAAGACCCCGGAGCCGTTGGTCCTGGCGGACACCATGAAGCAAAACTCGCATTGGCAATTTCGCTCAAGTTTGGTGAGCTGATTGAAAAAAACTTCCCGAACATAAAAGTGATTTACACCCGAAAAACAGACGAATTTGTTTCTCTGAAAGACCGTGCGGATTTGGCAAACAAAGTAAAAGCCGATTTATTTTTTTGTATTCACCTCAATTCCTCTACTAACAAAGAAGCCTACGGAACCAGTACCTACGCGCTTGGATTGCATCGCTCTAACGAAAACTTGGAAGTGGCAAAACGAGAGAATGCCGTAATCGAATTAGAGCAGGGCGGTGTGAGCAATTATGATTTTAACCCAAACTCGCCCGAAGGACACATCATCATGAGCATGAAACAGAATGCTTTTTTAGACCAAAGCTTGAAAATGGCGGCCTCCATTGAAGAGCAGCAGGTCTCTCTTGCTCAACGCAAGTCGCGAGGTGTAAAACAAGCAGGTTTTTGGGTGCTTTACCGAACTGCGATGCCTTCTATTCTTACAGAAATCGGCTTTATCTCCAATCTTTCAGAAGAACAGTTTATGGCCTCAGAAATCGGACAACGAAAAATAGCGGCTTCTCTCTTCAAAGGTTTTCTGAATTATAAAAATGACCTTGAAGGAAAAAACGATACAGTCGACTTAACGAGCTACCTGAAAGGTGCGGAAGAAAAACCGCATATCTCCGCACCCAAAGAATCGAAACTCGCAGAAACCATTACAGCGCCATCAATTGACCCAAACGCAAAAATTGCAGTGAAGGAAGATGTGGCGCAAGTTGTTGTCATCGAGAAAAAAGACACCATCACTATCTATAAACCGGAGACAAGCGATACCCCCAAAGTGGTGCAAAAAAACGAGCAGGTTGTCACCGAAAAAAGTGCTATAGCAGAAACTCCGAAAACGGTTGAAAAAAACGTCACCGTGGAAACCCCTGTCGAAAAAGGAGTTCCGAAGGTGGTGCCAAAAAACGAGCAGGTTGTGAATGATACTTCGCCTGTAACTTATCACATACAAATTGTAGCAGGCGTAGCTCCTCCTAAAAACAGCTCCGCTATTCAGGAAAAATTCGGGGAGATTTACACCGACAAATTACCCAACAGCAACATTACACGCTATCTGATCGGCAACTTCAAAACAGCAAAAGAAGCCCGAAAAGAGTTAGCCAATATTCGCGCGTGGGGATTGACAGAAGCATTTTTAGTAGTGTATGAAAATGGAGTGCGGGTTCCGAGCGGCAAACATCTTGCTGATTTACTGAAATAACCGCTATCCTATTTTCTGTTTCACCACTTCCAAAATAGCGGTTTCTTTTTGCAAACTATCCGCCAAGATTTTTTCTGCCGTTTTCAAAGTCGTTTCCAAAAACACTTTATCATCTAAGCCCGAAGCATTGATTTTTACGTTCAAATAAGCACCATACACCGCAGAGCGCGCACACAATGCGGCCACACCTGCATCGCTTACAGAATTAGGGTTCCCTTCTTGCGCCATTGCTTCTATCAATTCAAACGCAGCAAATGAATTTTGCATTACAGAAAGCGGTACTTCAATGGCATATTTCGTGGCATTTTGAATCGCTTGTTTACGCGTTTTTTTCTCTTCGTCTGTTGCTTTCGGTAAAGAAAAAGCGGACATAATGTTATTGAAAGCACGCGTGTCTTCGTCCACCAATTTCAACAATTTATCTTTCAGCACTTGCCCTTTTTCAGCCCAATCTGAAAATTCTTTCCATCGTTCGTCCCATCCTTTTTTGTGGGATGAAAGATTGGCAACCATCGTGCCGAGAGAAGCCGCCAACGTACCGAGCTACGCAGAAATAGAGCCTCCTCCCGGAGCAGGTGATTCGCTCGCTGTTTCATTTGCAAAAGCACGCAAATCCATTTTCACGAGTTCGAATACATTATCATCTTCCAACAAATATTCAATTACACGCTCTTTCGGATGAAACGGAGCAAGCTCGTCCAAACCCATGGATTTTACCGCAATTTTTATCAGTTCATCATCGCTTACACCTATAGAACGTTTTTGTTTTTCGAGAAAATATTTCCCCGCATCGAGCAACGATTGCAATGGGATTAAACCAATCAATTCCGAACCGGTAACGCGCATTCCACGAT
>JAEYZB010000121.1 GCA_023428205.1 Bacteroidota bacterium
GAAGGTTTGGGGTTCGAATCCCTACGGGATCACAAAAAATAAAGCAGCTTCTTTTGAAGTGGCTTTATTTATTTTTACCACATGGATAAACTCATAAACGATATTTTTTCTTGCACACCGCAAACATTTGACGATGTAGCGTTGCAAGTTTATCGTTATCAGTATGAAAATGTATCTGTTTACCGTTCGTTTTGTGAAGCGATGAAGCGCACACCCGAAAGGGTCGAAAAAAACGAGGACATTCCATTTCTGCCGATTGAATTTTTCAAATCTCACAAAATAATTGCGGACGGAAAAAGTACAGAACTCCTTTTTGAAAGCTCGACCACCACAGGCTCAATTCCGAGTAAACATTACGTTTCCGATAAAACAATTTACGAAACTTCATTTCTAAAAACATTTCGGCAGTTTTATGGTGAGCCGGAAGATTATTTGATTTTGGCGCTACTTCCCTCCTACTTGGAGCGCGGAAATTCTTCGCTCGTTTATATGACAAATGAACTCATAGCGCAATCGAAATATTCCGAGAGTTCGTTTTTTTTGCACGACACGGAACGTTTGCGCGAAGTGCTAAGAACTGCTTTGCAAAACACTTCTATTAAAATTTTATTGATTGGTGTAACCTACGCGCTATTAGATTTTGCGGAGCAATTCCCAATGAATTTAGGTAACACTATTGTAATGGAAACGGGCGGAATGAAAGGACGAAAAGCTGAACTCACCCGCACGGAAGTTCACCAATTTTTACAAAAGCAATTTTCTGTTCCGCAAATTCATTCGGAATATGGAATGACAGAACTTTTATCACAAGCCTACACTACGCGAAACGGAACATTTACCTGTCCGCCATGGATGCGTGTGTTGGCACGTGACCCCTATGAGCCGACTGCGATTTTAGCTGCCGGAAAAACGGGCGCACTGAATGTGATTGATTTAGCGAATGTCTATTCGTGTTCCTTTATCGCCACAAGCGATGCGGGCACTGTTCTTGCCAATGGAGAATTTGAAGTGGCGGGACGAATGGACGCTGCCGAAACGCGCGGATGTAATTTGATGTATACTTCAATGTAATGATGCATTCGTTCGAAAAAACTTCTACAGCATAACCTATAAACAACAAAAACTTGCTCATTTAAAAATAACTTCTTACCATTGCAGTGTTCTAAAACGAAACGACATGTTTAATCAATTACATCATCATCATTTTTGCACTTGCACTCAAGCGAGCTGAGAATGATATAATGTAAATCAAAATATCTAATCCCGTTTGAGTAAATCGAACGGGATTTTTTTATACAATTATTCCAAGTTCAGATTTACTCAAACATTTTAAAACAAAACAAAATGAGTAATCTGAAAATTGCCCTACAAAAAAGTGGCAGACTAAGCGAAAAATCAATCGCTCTTCTGGAAGAATGTAGTATTAAAATCCCAAACGGAGGAGGAAAGTTGATTGCCGAATCAAGTAATTTCCCTGTTGAAATTTTATTTCTGCGAGATGATGATATTCCGCAGTATGTAGAACAACAAGTTGCGGACATTGGTATTATCGGTGAAAATATATTTATCGAAAGTCAGAAAAACATAAGCATCATCGAAAAATTAGGCTTTTCAGCTTGTCGTTTAAGCCTGGCCGTTCCCAAAGAAACAACTTATAACGACTTGCGTTTTTTCAATAACAAGAAGATAGCCACCTCCTACCCCAATATTCTTGGGGAATATTTTCAAAAAAACAACATTAATGCCACTATCGAAATCATTTCCGGCAGTGTAGAAATTGCACCGGGAATCGGTTTGGCAGATGGCATTTGCGATATTATCAGCAGTGGCAGCACTTTACTATCTAATGGATTAAAAGAAGTAGAAAAGGTATTAGACAGTCAGGCTGTAATCGTTGCAAATCAAAATTTGGACGAAGACAAACAATTTGTTTTAGACAAATTATTATTCCGTATCCGAGCCGTCCGCAAAGCAAAAGAGAACAAGTATATCCTCCTCAACGCGCCCAATGAACGATTGAAAAAAATAATGGAAATACTTCCCGGCATGAATAGTCCGACCATTCTTCCATTGGCTAAAGAAGGATGGAGCAGCTTACATTCTGTCATAAGCGAAGACCAATTTTGGAACATCATAGATGAATTAAAAGAGGCCGGAGCAGAAGGTATTTTAGTTGTTCCGATAGAAAAAATGATTCTTTAAAACGAAATGAGAATACTATGAAAACAATAATTAATCCTCCTTTTTCGGAATGGGAAAAACGTTGTCAAAGACCATTTTTTCCTTCTGAGGATTTGGAAGAAAAAGTAAAAACCATCCTGCAGCGAGTACGCCTTGAAGGGGATAACGCTCTAAAAGAATTCACGCTACAGTTTGACCGAATAAATATAGAGCAACTCAAGGTGAGCGAATCAGAAATGGAGATGGCAAAAAGGCAAGTACCCGAAATATTAAAAAAAGCAATTGCAGTAGCAGCCAAAAATATTCGCACATTTCACAACACTCAAAAAAGTATCGAAGCGCCTGTAGAAACAATGACAGGGATTACCTGTTGGCGAAAAAGCGTTGCTATTGAAAATGTAGGATTATACATTCCAGGCGGTTCGGCACCTCTTTTTTCCACCATATTAATGCTAGCTATACCGGCAATGATTGCAGGTTGTAAGCGAATCGTGCTATGCACTCCGCCAGAAAAAAACGGCTCTATAAATCCTGCTATCCTATATACGGCCTCTCTTTTGGGAATCAAAGAGCTATTTAAGATAGGAGGCGCACAAGCAATTGCTGCACTGGCTTACGGAACAGAAAGTATTCCTAAAATGGACAAAATATTTGGCCCCGGAAATCAGTATGTAACCAAAGCCAAAGAACTCATTCAAAAAAATGGCATAGCGATTGATTTGCCTGCCGGACCAAGCGAAGTGCTTGTTATTGCTGATAGAAATGCTGATCCGGATTTTGTAGCGGCCGATTTACTTTCTCAGGCTGAACACGGAGCAGACAGCCAAGTCGTTCTATTGACCGATAATCTTGAATTTGTCGAAAAGGTGAAAATTGCTTTAGAAAATCAACGCATTCTCTTACCCAGAGCAGAGGTCATCGAAATGGCTTTGAAAAATAGTTTTTCAATTGTTTTCAACTCCATAAACGAGTGTATTGAATTCAGCAATTTTTACGCCCCTGAGCATTTAATATTGGCGATTGAAGAATGCAATCATTATGCAGATAAAATACAAAATGCAGGTTCCGTCTTCTTGGGAAATTATTCGTGTGAAAGTGCAGGAGATTATGCCAGCGGAACTAATCACACATTGCCTACCAACGGATACGCAAAGAATTATAGCGGTGTATCGGTAGACAGTTTCGTGAAGAAAATCACTTTCCAGAAAATCAGCAAAGAAGGACTCCAAAACATAGGAGAAACTATTGAGTTAATGGCCGGAGCCGAGCAATTAATGGCTCACAAAAATGCCGTTTCTATAAGATTAGAAAAAATAAATAATGGATAATAACATTCAACAACTCGTAAGAAAAAACATAAAGCACCTTGCTTCCTATTCCAGTGCCAGAGAAGAATATACAGGAAAAGAAGGCGTGTTTTTAGATGCTAACGAAAATCCGTTTGGAATCTACAATCGCTACCCCGATCCTTATCAATACGCATTAAAGCAAAAACTGTCTGAACTTAAAAATGTCAGTACAAACCAAATTTTCATTGGAAACGGAAGCGATGAAGTGATTGATATCGCGTTTCGTATTTTTTGCGAACCCAATAAGGATAAGGCTTTGACATTTTCTCCTACTTATGGAATGTATGAAGTATCAGCCAATATTAACGCAGTGGAATTGATAAAACTGCCTCTGAACCATGAATTTCAAATAGACAAAAACCGTTTACAGCCCTTCCTCTCAGACGAAAATCTAAAGCTTATTTTCATTTGTTCGCCCAATAATCCAACCGGAAATTTGTTCCATACGGCAGACATTGAATATATTCTCCACAACTTTAACGGAATGGTTCTCATAGATGAAGCATACATTGATTTTTGTTCGCAACCCTCATTTATTGAAAAAACAAAAGACTATCCAAACTTAATTGTCATCCAAACACTAAGCAAAGCATGGGGATTAGCGGGAATACGCTTAGGAATCGCCTTTATGAATGAAACCGTTTTAGCATACTACAACAAAGTCAAGGCTCCGTACAATGTTAGCGCTATCAATCAAAGAATAGCATTAGATACCTTAAATAAGGAAGTGGAATACCGCCAGAGAGTGGAGGAAATAATGACTGAAAAAGAAAAATTGAAAGAGCGACTTAAGCAGCTAGATTGTATTCGAAAAATATATCCATCTGATGCTAATTTCTTGCTGATAGAAGTTGATGATGCCAATAAATTATATCATAAATTGATTGAACAAAAAATCATTATCCGAAACCGAGATTCGGTTGTAAAAAACTGCGTGCGAATTACGATTGGCACACCACAGGAAAACGAAAAATTATTGAATACCTTAAAAGAAATAAGCAATGGCTAAAAAAGTTTTATTCATAGACCGAGATGGAACAATAATCCAAGAATCCGAAAATCTCCCTATTGCTAACTTGGAGAAACTGGAATTTCGCCCTCATGCAATCAGCAGTCTTTCCAGAATTGCCAAAGAATTGAATTATGAACTTGTCCTGATCAGCAATCAGGATGGGCTTGGAACGGCTTCTTTTCCTGAATCTACGTTCTACGCTATTCACAACTTTATTCTTACTCTTTTAAAAAATGAAGGTGTCAGCTTCGCTGATATTTTTATCGACCCTTCTTCTGAATCTGAAAACAAACCACCCAAAATATCCGAAACGGTAAGATTGAATAAATACATCTACGGAGACTACGATTTAAAAAACTCTTATGTTATCGGAAATAAAAAGACAAGTTTGCAATTAGCCGAAAACTTAGGCTCCCAATCTATTTTCATCAGCGAGGATCATGCGGCTAACGCGACATTTATGACTACCGATTGGAACGAAATTTACCAATATCTGAAAAGTATTCCGATGATTGGAAAGGTCCGCAGAAAAACGCTGGAAACCGATGTAAACATTGAAGTAAATTTAAACGGCAACGGACAATCATCTATTGATACAGGCTTACCGTTTTTTGACCACATGCTGCAGCAAATCGCAAAGCACGGAAATTTCGATTTGACCATTCAGGTAAAAGGAGACTTGGAAATAGACGAGCACCACACCATTGAGGATACCGCCATTGCATTAGGAGAGGCTATTTTACAAGCTTTAGGAAACAAAAAAGGGATTGAACGTTACGGCTTCCTTTTACCAATGGACGATTGTTTGGCACAAGTTGCGGTTGATTTTGGAGGTCGGCCATGGTTAGTGTGGGATGTCGCCTTTAAAAGAGAAAAAATAGGCGAAGTCCCTACTGAAATGTTTTTTCACTTTTTCAAATCATTCAGCGATTACGCAAAATGTAATTTGAATATCAAAGCAGAAGGAGAAAACGAGCATCACAAAATAGAATCAGTATTTAAAGCCTTTGCCAAAGCGGTAAAAATGGCGGTGAGCAAAACAGGAAATTTCAACAGACCAAGCACAAAAGGTTCCCTATGATAGCTATACTTAAATACAATGCCGGCAATGCAACATCTGTAGAAAATGCCGTAAAACGACTCGGATATCAAACTGAGATAACGGACGATATCGCGCTGCTTCGTTCTGCAGAAAAAGTCATTTTCCCGGGTGTAGGAGAAGCCGGTTCGGCAATGGATTATCTGAGAACAAAAGGACTTGATGAGGTCATTAAATCCCTCCAACAGCCCGTTTTGGGTATCTGCCTCGGAATGCAACTTCTCTGCCAATCTTCCGAAGAAGGCGACACAAAAGCATTAGGTGTTTTCAAAAGCAACGTCCTGAAATTCCCATCCAAAGAGCTTGTGCCACATACCGGATGGAATAATTTCACTTCTGTGAAAGGAAAGCTGTTTGAAGGTATTCAGCCTAATGACAACTGTTACTTTGTGCATAGTTATTATGCGAGTATCAGTGAAGAAACCATTGCCGTCACCGATTATATTTTGCCTTTCAGTGCTGCCTTGCAGAAAGATAATTTTTATGCAACCCAATTTCACCCCGAAAAATCCGCGCAAATCGGAAGTGCAATTTTGAAAAACTTTTTGAACCTATGAGAATTATACCGGCCATAGACATTATAGATGGGAAATGTGTCCGTCTTACCAAAGGAGATTATGCTTCCCAAAAAACATACCATGAAAACCCTTTGGAAGTAGCTAAACTATTGGAAGGTATAGGGATTCAGCACTTACATGTAGTGGATTTAGATGGCGCAAAAGCGAAACAAATTGTCAATTACAAAACGTTAGAATTGCTGGCATCACACACAAACCTCAATATTGATTTTGGCGGAGGCATAAAATCAGAAAAAGATGTAAGTATCGCTTTTGAATATGGCGCAAAACAGATTACGATAGGAAGTGTTGCCGCTCAAAACCCGGTACTGATGGTAGAATGGATTCAAAAGTACGGAGCCGATAAAATCATTTTGGGAGCCGATTGTAAAAACCGAAAAATAGCAACAAACGGTTGGCTGGAAAGTAGCAATATCGATATCGTTTCTTTCATTCAGGACTATGAAAAAAACGGGGCAAAATACAGCATCGTAACAGATATAGATAAAGACGGAATGCTTTCAGGTCCTTCTTTTGAACTGTATGACGAAATTCTTTCCGACACGAAAATCATGCTTATTGCAAGTGGCGGGATTACCACAATAGAGGATATTAAACAATTAAAAAAAATGGGGTGCGAAGGCGCCATTATCGGAAAAGCGATTTACGAAGGAACCATCAACCTTAAAGAATTAAGTGATTTATGCTAAAGAAACGAATTATCCCCTGCTTGGATATAAAAGACGGAAGAACCGTAAAAGGAATCAACTTTGAAGACATCAGGGATGCTGGCGATCCCGTTGAACTGGCGCAACGCTACGTAAAAGAAGGCGCAGACGAGTTGGTGTTTTTGGACATCACCGCTACTCAGGAAAAACGGAAAACGCTTACTCGGTTAGTCTCTCGCGTAGCCGCTGAAATCAATATCCCATTCACCGTTGGAGGAGGTATCAATACCTTGGAAGACGCCAAAGCAATTATTGATGCGGGTGCAGACAAAATAAGTATCAATTCTGCTGCGATTCTTCATCCTGAACTGATTACCGAACTTTCAAAATCATTTGGAAGCCAATGTGTGGTATTAGCTATTGATGCGAAATTTACGGATAATCGATGGATGGTTT